>NZ_VZZR01000073.1:0-22160 GCF_009650555.1 Pseudomonas sp. EMN2 | reverse complement strand
TGTGAGAGTAGGTCATCGTCAAGATTCATTTCGCAAAACCCCTATCTGCGCATGCAGGTAGGGGTTTTGTCTTTTCTGCCAGGACGAAATCAGTGCTCCTGGGCAGTGAGCAGCGCCACCCCTTCAGGTGCTGGCATACAGTCCCTCACAATAGTCGTCTCCCACAATTCGAGTCAGAACACTAGAATAGAGCCGACGCATCCATTCAGAACCCTCCTATGCCCAACCCTGTCGATACGCAAGCGCTCGCACAGTTACCCTTGGACGAACTCGTTGCCTGCCACGAGTGCGACCTGCTGATGCGCAAAACGACGCTGCAAAACGACGAGAAGGCCCATTGCCCGCGCTGTGGCTACGAGCTTTATGCCCATCGGCATAATGTCGTTCCTCGCAGCCTGGCACTGGTCCTTACCGCCTTGCTGCTCTATGTGCCTGCCAACTTCTTGCCGATCATGCAGCTGCACCTGCTTGGCCAAACCTCGGACGATACCGTCTGGAGCGGCGTGCTCGGCTTGTACAACACCGGCATGCGCGGCGTCGCCGTGGTGGTGTTCCTGTGCAGCATGGCCATCCCGTTGCTCAAGTTGCTGTGCCAGTTGCTGGTGCTGCTGAGCATCCGTTTTGACCTCGGTCGCAGTTACGGTTTGCTGATCTATCGTATTTATCACCACTTGCGCGAGTGGGGCATGCTCGAGGTGTACTTCATGGGTGTGCTGGTTGCCATCGTCAAACTGGTCGACCTGGCTGAACTGAGTATCGGTCTCGGCCTGTTCTGCTTCATCAGCCTGTTGCTGGTGCAGGTGTGGCTGGAAGTAGTGATGTCGCCGCACCAGATCTGGGTGGCCTTGTCCGGGGAGGATGTCCATGCGGGCGATTGATGCAGGCATTCTGGTCTGCGGTGAATGCCATGAGCTCAACCGCCGCGAGGCAGATACCACGTCGCAGACGTGCACCCGCTGCGGGGCCATTGTCCATGAGCGACGCCCTAACAGCATCGTGCGTACCTGGGCGCTGCTGATCACTGCGATGGTGCTCTATATCCCTGCCAACGTGATGCCGATCATGACAGTCAGTGCGCTCGGGCAGGGCAGCCCCGACACCATCATGTCGGGGGTCATTACCCTGCTCAAGCACGGCATGTTGCCGATCGCCGCCGTGGTATTCATCGCCAGTATCCTGGTGCCCACCTTCAAGCTGGTGGGCATTGCCCTGCTGCTGTACTCGGTGCAGCGCCACCAGCCACTGTCGGCGCGCCAGCGCATCCTCATGTACCGCTTCATCGAGTTCATCGGGCGCTGGTCCATGCTGGATATCTTTGTCATTGCCATCCTGGTGGCGGTGGTGAATTTTGGCCGCATTGCCAGTGTCGAAGCCAACCTGGGCGCTGTCGCCTTCGCCAGTGTGGTGATTCTGACGATGCTCGCAGCCTTAACTTTCGATCCCCGACTGATCTGGGACAACACGGAGTCGGATGACGACCATGAGTGACTTGCCTACGGCTAAAACCCGCCCTGCTTCGAACTGGTCGGCCATCTGGATCCTGCCGCTGATCGCGCTGGCCATCGGTGGCTGGCTGGCCTGGCAGGCCTACCGTGACGCCGGTATCGAAATCCAGGTGCGCTTCGAAACCGGCGAAGGCATAGTCGCCAACAAGACCGAGGTCATTTTCAAGGGCATGTCGGTCGGTAAGGTGACGGGCCTGGAGCTGGATAACAAGGGTGACAATCGGGGCGTGGTCGCCACCATAGAAATGAACAAGGCGGCCGGGCCGCATTTGACCAAAGGCACGCGCTTCTGGCTGGTAAAGCCCAGCGTCAGCCTGGCAGGTATCTCCGGGCTTGAAACGCTTGTCTCAGGTAATTACATCGCCGTGGAACCAGGGCAGGGTGAGCCGACCAAGCGCTTCACCGCGCTCAAGGAAGCCCCGCCGTTGTCCGATGCCGAGCCCGGTTTGCACCTGACCCTCAAGGCCGAGCGCCTGGGTTCGCTCAACCGTGACAGCCCGGTGTTCTACAAGCAGATTCAGGTGGGTCGGGTGAAAAGCTATCGCCTGTCCGAGGATCAGGGCACTGTGGAGATCAAGGTTTTCATCGCGCCCGCCTACGCCAGCCTGGTACGCAAGCACACGCGTTTCTGGAACGCCAGCGGTGTCAGCATCGATGCCGATCTGTCCGGCGTGAAGGTACGCACCGAATCGCTTTCCAGCATCGTCGCCGGCGGTATCGCCTTTGCCACGCCAGAAAATCGCCAGGACAGCCCGCCCACTGATCCAAGCCTGCCGTTCCGGCTGTACGAGGATTTCGATGCCGCCCAGGCGGGTATCCGGGTGAAGGTCAAGCTGAGTGATTTCGAGGGGCTGCAGAAGGGCCGTACCCCGGTGCTGTACAAGGGTATCCAGGTAGGCTCGCTCAAGGACCTGAAGATCGAAGGTGACCTGTCCAGCGCCATGGCGGAACTGACCCTGGACCCACTGGCAGAGGATTACCTGGTCGAAGGGACCCAGTTCTGGGTGGTCAAACCTTCCATCTCGCTCGCCGGTATCACTGGCCTGGAGGCGCTGGTAAAGGGTAACTACATCGCTGTTCGCCCGGGTGAGCCCGGCGCCAAGCCGTTGCGTGAGTTCGAGGCACGGCCCAAGGCACCGCCGCTTGATCTCAAGGCGCCAGGTTTGCACATGGTGTTGTTCGCCGAAACCCTCGGCTCGCTGGAAGTTGGCAGCCCGGTCATGTACCGCCAGGTGCGCGTGGGCAGCGTGCAGAGCTATCAGTTCGCCCGCAACAGCAAGCGCATCCTGATCGGTGTTCACATCGAGAAGGAGTATGCCAACCTGGTCAACGGCTCCACCCGCTTCTGGAATGCCAGTGGCATCACCCTGACCGGCGGCCTCTCAGGGATCCAGGTCAAGAGTGAGTCGCTGCAGACCCTCATGGCCGGGGGTATATCTTTCGATACGCCAAAACCCGATGTACCGCTCAAGCGGCGTATCCCGCGTTTCCGTCTGCATGAGAGCCAGGAGGCCGCCAACCGTGCCGGCACCCTGGTGACCATTCGCGTGGAGCGTGCTGATGGGCTGAAGCCAGGTACCTCAATCCGCTTCCGCGGGCTGGACGTGGGCAGTGTCGAGAGCGTGGATCTGACCAGCGACTTGCAGGGCGTAGTGCTCAGGGCACGTATTACCCAGGCCGCAGATCGCATTGCACGGGTGGGGACACAGTTCTGGGTGGTCAAGCCGGCCCTGGGCCTGGTGCGCACCGAGAACCTCGATACCTTGGTGGGAGGGCAGTACCTGGAAGTGTTGCCGGCGCTCAAGGACAAGGGGCCGCAGCGTGACTTCATCGCCTTGGCCGATGCGCCGGAGCTTAAGGGCGAGGAAGTCGGCCTGCCACTGACCCTGAGCGCGCCGCGGCGCGGCTCGATCAAGCCCGGGGTGCCGGTCACCTACCGTGAAGTCGCGGTGGGCAAGGTGGTCGGCTTCGAGCTGGGCCAGACTGCCGACCGGGTACTTATCCACATCCTGATCGAGCCGCGTTATGCCGGCCTGGTGCGCGGAGGCAGTCGCTTCTGGAACAGCAGCGGGTTCGGTTTCGACTGGGGTCTGTTCAAAGGCGCCACGGTGCGTACCGAGTCGCTGGAAACCTTGATCGACGGTGGTATTGCCTTTGCCACGCCGGATGGTGAGCAGATGGGCAACCCGGCGCGGCCGCAGCAGACCTTCGCCCTGTTCGACAAGCCGGAAGATGCCTGGCTGCAGTGGGCGCCGAAGCTGCAGATCGGCAAGTGATGAAGGGCAGGGCCGCCATGCGGCCCTGTCCCTGTAGGAGCGGCTTTAGCCGCGAACACCCGCGCAGCGGGTGCCATCCACCGCGTTGCTTGCTTCGCGGCTGAAGCCGCTCCCACAGGACAATTGATCTGCCAGCATGACGCACCAAATCTCAGGCATAAAAAAACCGACCCTAGGGTCGGTTTTTTCGACAAGAACGTCGCTTAGGCAGCTGCAGCTTCTTTCAGTGCCTTGATGTGGCCATTCAGACGGCCTTTGTGGCGAGCAGCCTTGTTCTTGTGGATGATGCCCTTGTCGGCCATACGGTCGATTACAGGCACAGCCAGAACGTAAGCGGCTTGCGCTTTTTCAGCGTCTTTTGCGTCAATGGCTTTGACTACATTCTTGATGTAGGTGCGAACCATGGAACGCAGGCTGGCGTTGTGGCTGCGACGCTTCTCAGCCTGTTTTGCACGTTTCTTGGCGGAAGGTGTGTTGGCCACCGTCGAGCTCCTCGAAAGACTTTAGGTAAATAGCAAACAAAATAGGCCGCGAATCATGCCGACGAGTCGAACGGATGTCAAGGCCACCTGCAAGGTTCCGCCGAGTGGTGGGTCAACAGGCAGGAAAGATTCCTTTCTGCTACGCGACCTGTAAACTCGGGAATTTTTGGCTCCCCTGCGAAGGCGCGGGAGTATCGCACATTCGGATGCCAACTGGCAGCGTCCTCCGTCCTCTGGCGTGAATCTTTTCGATGAACCTGCTCAAATCCCTGGCTGCGGTCAGCTCCATCACCATGATTTCCCGGGTGCTCGGCTTCGTGCGCGACACCATCCTGGCGCGGATTTTCGGCGCTGGCGTAGCCACCGACGCCTTCTTCATCGCCTTCAAGCTGCCCAACCTGCTGCGGCGGATCTTTGCCGAGGGCGCGTTTTCGCAAGCCTTCGTGCCGATCCTGGCCGAGTACAAGACCCAGCAGGGCGAGGAGGCCACCCGAACCTTCATTGCCTATGTCAGCGGCCTGCTTACCCTGGTCCTGGCACTGGTGACCGTCGTCGGCATTCTTGCCGCGCCCTGGGTGGTCTGGGCCACGGCGCCGGGGTTCGTCGACAATGCCGAGAAGTACGAACTGACCACTTCGCTGCTGCGGGTGACCTTTCCTTATATATTGCTGATCTCGCTGTCTTCGCTGGCAGGCGCCATCCTCAATACCTGGAACCGTTTCAGCGTTCCGGCCTTCACCCCGACCCTGCTCAACGTGGCGATGATCGCCTTCGCCGTTCTGCTCACACCCTACTTCGACCCGCCCATCATGGCCCTGGGCTGGGGCGTGCTGGCCGGCGGCCTGGCGCAACTGTTGTACCAGCTGCCCGCGCTGAAGAAGATCGGCATGCTCGTGCTGCCGCGCCTGAACCTGCGCGACGCCGGCGTGTGGCGGGTGCTCAAGCAGATGCTGCCGGCCATCCTCGGGGTATCGGTGAGCCAGATCTCGCTGATCATCAACACCATTTTCGCCTCCTTCCTGGTGGCCGGTTCGGTGTCGTGGATGTATTACGCCGACCGGCTGATGGAGCTGCCTTCGGGGGTGCTGGGCGTGGCCCTGGGCACCATCCTGTTGCCGACCCTGGCCAAGACCTACGCCAACAAGGACCGTGAAGAGTACTCGCGGATTCTCGATTGGGGCCTGCGCCTGTGCTTCCTGCTGGTGTTGCCGTGCACCCTGGCCCTGGCGATTCTTGCCGAACCGCTGACCGTGGCGCTGTTCCAGTACGGCAAGTTCACCGCCTTCGACGCGGCCATGACCCAACGTGCCCTGATCGCCTATTCGGTGGGCCTGCTGGCGATCATCCTGGTCAAGGTGCTGGCACCCGGCTTCTATGCGCAGCAGAATATCCGCACGCCGGTGAAGATCGCGGTGTTCACCCTGGTCTGCACCCAACTGCTCAACCTGGCGCTGGTCGGCCCGCTGGCCCATGCCGGGCTGGCCCTGGCGATCAGCCTGGGGGCCTGCCTGAATGCCGGCTTGCTGTACTGGAAGCTGCGCAGCCAACGGCTGTACACGCCGCAGCCAGGCTGGGTGCTGTTCCTGCTCAAGCTGGTGTTGGCGGTAGGGTTGATGTCGGGCGTGCTGCTGTTGGGCATGCACTACCTGCCGGCCTGGGCGCAGGGCGATATGCTGGCGCGCTTCCTGCGCCTGGGCGGCCTGATCGCGGCGGGTGTGGTCACTTACTTCGGTTGCCTGTACCTGTGCGGTTTCCGCCCGCGGCATTTCGCCCGCAAAGCGCTGCACTGAGGCGCAAAAGGGTCAGGCGTCGGTTTTTCACATTCCACACACCCGGGTGGCGCTGCTGCCTGTCGTCAGCGCCCGGGTGTGGTTATAATCGGCCACTTTATGAGCAAGAAGCGCGTTATGCAGCTGGTTCGAGGTCTTCACAACCTGCGCCCCGAGCACCGGGGCTGTGTCGCCACCATTGGCAACTTCGACGGGGTCCACCGGGGTCACCAGGCGATCCTCGCGCGCCTGCGCGAGCGTGGCCAGGCACTCGGCATGCCCACCTGCGTGGTGATCTTCGAGCCGCAGCCGCGCGAATACTTCGCCCCCGACACCGCTCCGGCTCGCCTGGCGCGCCTGCGCGACAAGGTCGAGCTGCTGGCCGCCGAAGGTATCGACCGGGTGTTGTGCCTGGCCTTCAACCAGCGCCTGAGCAAGCTCAGCGCCGATGAGTTCGTCAAGGCGATCCTGGTCGATGGCCTGGGTGTGCGCCACCTCGAAGTGGGTGACGACTTCCGCTTCGGCTGCGACCGCGCCGGCGATTTCGATTTCCTGGTCGGTGCAGGCGCGCGCTACGGCTTTACCGTCGAAGCCGCCAACACCGTGATCCAGGACTGCCTGCGGGTCAGCAGCACCGAAGTGCGCAAGGCCCTCAGCGAAGGCAACTTCGAACTGGCCGCGCACCTGCTGGGCCGCCCTTACCGCATTACCGGGCGCGTGCTGCACGGCCAGAAACTGGCCCGTCAGCTCGGCACGCCCACCGCCAACATCCAGCTCAAGCGCCGCCGCGTGCCGCTGTCCGGGGTCTACCTGGCCAGCATCGAGATCGACGGCAAGCAGTGGCCGGGTGTCGGCAATATCGGAGTACGCCCCACCGTCGCCGGTGATGGGCGTCCCCACCTGGAGATTCATCTTCTGGACTACGCCGGTGACCTCTACGGCCGGCGTCTGACGGTGGAGTTCCACCACAAGCTGCGTGAAGAGCAGCGTTTCGCCTCCCTGGAGGCGCTGAAGTCGGCGATCGACGCGGACATCGCCGCCGCACGTGCCCACTGGCACGCTCAACCGCTAACGAAGAGCCTGAAATGACCGACTACAAAGCCACGCTAAACCTTCCGGACACCGCCTTCCCGATGAAGGCCGGCCTGCCTCAGCGCGAACCGCAGATTCTGCAGCGCTGGGACAGCATTGGCCTGTACCAGAAGCTGCGCGAAATTGGCAAGGATCGTCCGAAGTTCGTCCTGCACGACGGCCCGCCCTATGCCAACGGCAAGATCCATATCGGTCATGCGCTGAACAAGATTCTCAAGGACATGATCGTCCGCTCGAAAACCCTGTCGGGCTTCGACGCGCCCTACGTGCCGGGCTGGGACTGCCACGGCCTGCCGATCGAGCACAAGGTCGAGGTCACCCACGGCAAGCACCTGACTGCCGACCGCACCCGCGAGCTGTGCCGCGAATACGCCGCCGAGCAGATCGAAGGGCAGAAGACCGAGTTCATCCGCCTGGGCGTGCTGGGTGACTGGGACAACCCCTACAAGACCATGAACTTCGCCAACGAGGCCGGTGAAATCCGCGCCCTGGCCGAGATGGTCAAGCAAGGCTTCGTGTTCAAGGGCCTCAAGCCCGTGAACTGGTGCTTCGATTGCGCATCGGCACTGGCCGAAGCCGAAGTCGAATACGCCGACAAGAAATCCCAGACCATCGACGTGGCCTTCCCGGTCGCAGACGACGCCAAGCTGGCCGCCGCCTTCGGCCTGGCTTCGCTGGCCAAGCCGGCTGCCATCGTGATCTGGACCACCACCCCGTGGACCATCCCGGCCAACCAGGCGTTGAACATCCACCCGGAGTTCAAGTACGCCCTGGTCGATACCGGCGAGCGCCTGCTGGTGCTGGCCGAAGAGCTGGTCGAGTCGTGCCTCAAGCGCTACAACCTCGAAGGTTCGGTCATCGCCACTGCCCAGGGTTCGGCGCTGGAACTGATCAACTTCCGCCACCCGTTCTACGACCGCCTGTCGCCGATCTACCTGGCCGACTACGTCGAACTGGGCGCCGGTACCGGCGTGGTGCACTCGGCGCCTGCCTACGGTGAAGACGACTTCGTCACCTGCAAGCGCTACGGCATGGTCAATGACGACATCCTCACCCCGGTGCAGAGCAACGGCGTGTACGTCGAATCGCTGCCGTTCTTCGGCGGCCAGTTCATCTGGAAGGCCAACCCGGCCATCGTCGACAAGCTGAGCGAAGTCGGTGCGCTGATGCACACCGAGACCATCAGCCACAGCTACATGCACTGCTGGCGCCACAAGACCCCGCTGATCTACCGCGCCACCGCGCAGTGGTTCGTCGGCATGGACAAGCAGCCCTCCACTGGCGAGCCGCTGCGTGAACGCGCGCTCAAGGCCATCGAAGACACCAAGTTCGTCCCAGCCTGGGGCCAGGCGCGCCTGCACTCGATGATCGCCAACCGCCCGGACTGGTGCATCTCGCGTCAGCGCAACTGGGGCGTGCCGATCCCGTTCTTCCTTGACAAGCAGACCGGCGAGCTGCACCCGCGCACCGTCGAGCTGATGGAAGAAGTGGCCAAGCGCGTCGAGAAAGAAGGCATCGAAGCCTGGTTCAAGATGGACGCCGCCGAACTGCTCGGTGACGAAGCCGGCCAGTACGACAAGATCGCCGACACTCTCGACGTCTGGTTCGACTCCGGCACCACCCACTGGCATGTGCTGCGTGGCTCGCACGACATCGGCCACGCCACCGGCCCGCGCGCCGACCTGTACCTGGAAGGTTCCGACCAGCACCGCGGCTGGTTCCACTCCTCGTTGCTGACCGGCTGCGCCATCGACAACCACGCGCCGTACCGCGAGCTGCTGACCCACGGCTTCACCGTGGACGAGAGCGGCCGCAAGATGTCCAAGTCGCTGGGCAACACCATCGAGCCGGAAAAGGTCAACAACACCCTGGGTGCCGACATCCTGCGCCTGTGGGTCTCGGCCACCGACTACTCCGGTGAGATGGCGGTTTCCGAGCAGATCCTGCAGCGCAGCGCCGACGCCTACCGCCGTATCCGCAACACCGCGCGCTTCCTGCTTTCCAACCTGTCCGGCTTCGACCCGGCCCGCGACCTGCTGCCGGCCGAAGACATGCTGGCGCTGGACCGCTGGGCGGTGGACCGTACCCTGCTGCTGCAACGCGAGCTGGAAGAGCACTACGGCGAATACCGCTTCTGGAACGTCTACTCGAAGATCCACAACTTCTGCGTGCAGGAGCTGGGCGGCTTCTACCTCGACATCATCAAGGACCGCCAGTACACCACCGGCGCCAACAGTGTCGCCCGCCGTTCCTGCCAGACCGCGCTGTACCACATCAGCGAGGCGCTGGTGCGCTGGATCGCGCCGATCCTGGCCTTCACCGCCGACGAAATCTGGCAGTACCTGCCAGGCGAGCGCAACGAGTCGGTGATGCTCAACGGCTGGTACCAGGGCCTGAGCGAACTGCCGGCCGACGCCGAGCTGGACCGCGCCTACTGGGACCGCGTGATGGCCGTCAAGGCAGCCGTCAACAAGGAGCTGGAGAACCAGCGCAGCGCCAAGGTCATCGGCGGCAACCTGCAGGCCGAAGTCACTCTGTTCGCCGAAGAGGGCCTGACCGCCGACCTGAACAAGCTCGGCGACGAGCTGCGCTTCGTGCTGATCACCTCCGCCGCCAGCGTGGTGCCGTTCGTCCAGGCCCCGGCCGATGCCGTGACAACCGAAGTCGAAGGCCTCAAGCTGAAGATCGTCAAGTCCGGCCACGCCAAGTGCGGCCGTTGCTGGCACTTCCGCGCCGACGTCGGCAGCCACCCGGAGCACCCGGAAATCTGCGGCCGTTGCGTCGACAACCTGAGCGGTGAAGGTGAGGTGCGCCACTATGCCTAATGCAGCTGGGCGCTTCGGGCGCCTTGCCTGGCTCTGGCTGAGCCTGGTGGTACTGGTCGTCGACCAGGCCACCAAGGTCTACTTCGAAGGGGCATTGAGCCTGTACCAGCAGATCGTGGTCATCCCCGACTACTTCAGCTGGACCCTGGCCTACAACACCGGCGCGGCCTTCAGCTTCCTCGCCGACAGCTCCGGCTGGCAGCGCTGGTTGTTCGCCCTGATCGCCGTGGTGGTCAGTGCCGTGCTGGTGGTCTGGCTCAAGCGCCTGGGGCGCAACGAGACCTGGCTTGCCGTGGCCCTGGCCCTGGTGCTGGGCGGTGCGCTGGGCAACCTGTACGACCGCGTGGTGCTTGGCCATGTGGTCGACTTCATCCTGGTGCACTGGCGCAACACCCATTACTTCCCGGCCTTCAACGTGGCCGACAGCGCCATCACCGTGGGTGCGGTGATGCTGGCGCTGGATATGTTCAAGAGCAAGAAGTCCGAGGAGCCTGTCCATGACTGAGACACGTATTGGCCAGAACACCGAAGTGACCCTGCACTTCGCCCTGCACCTGGAAAACGGCGACACCGTCGACAGCACCTTCGACAAGGCCCCGGCCACCTTCAAGGTCGGCGATGGCAACCTGCTGCCAGGCTTCGAAAGCGCCCTGTTCGGTTTCAAGGCCGGTGACCAGCGCAAGCTGAGCATCGCCCCAGAGAACGCCTTCGGCCAGCACAACCCGCAGAACGTGCAGGTGATGCCGCGCTCGCAGTTCGAAGGCATGGAGCTGTCCGACGGGCTGCTGGTGATCTTCAACGATGCCGCCAACACCGAGCTGCCGGGTGTGGTCAAAGCGTTCGACGACAACCAGGTGACCATCGACTTCAACCATCCACTGGCTGGCAAGACCCTCAACTTCGAGGTGCAGATCCTCGACGTGAAGGCCCTGTGAGCCTGGAGCCGAGCATGCAAATCAAACTCGCCAACCCGCGCGGCTTCTGCGCGGGGGTCGACCGGGCGATCGAGATCGTCAACCGCGCCCTGGAAGTCTTCGGCCCGCCGATCTACGTGCGTCACGAAGTGGTGCACAACAAGTTCGTCGTCGAAGACTTGCGCAGCCGTGGCGCGGTGTTCGTCGAAGAGCTGGACCAGGTGCCGGACGACGTCATCGTCATCTTCAGTGCCCACGGTGTATCGCAAGCGGTGCGCCAGGAGGCAGCCGGCCGTGGCCTGAAAGTCTTCGATGCCACCTGCCCGCTGGTGACCAAGGTGCATATCGAGGTGGCCAAGTACAGCCGCGACGGCCGTGAGTGCATCCTGATCGGCCACGCCGGGCACCCGGAAGTCGAAGGCACCATGGGGCAATACGATGCCAGCAATGGCGGCGCCATCTACCTCGTCGAGGACGAGAAGGACGTCGCCGCGCTGCAGGTGCGCAACCCCGAGCACCTGGCCTTCGTCACCCAGACCACCCTGTCGATGGATGACACCAGCCGGGTCATCGACGCCCTGCGCGCACGCTTCCCGAGCATCGGCGGGCCGCGCAAGGACGACATCTGCTACGCCACCCAGAACCGCCAGGACGCCGTCAAGCAACTGGCCGACGAGTGCGACGTGGTACTGGTGGTCGGCAGTCCCAACAGCTCCAACTCCAACCGCCTGCGTGAGCTGGCCGAGCGCATGAGCACCCCGGCCTACCTGATCGACGGTGCCGAGGACCTGCAGCGCAGCTGGTTCGACGGTGTCGGGCGGATCGGCATCACCGCCGGTGCTTCGGCCCCCGAAGTGTTGGTGCGTGGCGTGATCGAACAGCTCAAGGCCTGGGGCGCCACCGGCGCCGAAGAGCTCGATGGCCGTGAGGAGAACATCACCTTCTCCATGCCCAAAGAGCTGCGGGTTCGCTCGCTGATCTGATCAGTCGCTTGCGCAGCGGCGTTTTTCGTCGTTGAGCAGGCGTACTCTTCCACTGGGGCTCAGCACCACCTGATACAGGCTGGCCCCGGTGTTGCGCTGGCAGATATGCAGGGTGACACCACCGAAGCCAGACCCCAATGGCGCGCCGCGCCCGCTGAACCTCATTTCCCTTGAATCGCTGGCGACAATCCAGATTGACCTGCCCAGGCGATGTTCGCGCAGCAACTGGCCGTCGCGCTGCAGCGACAGGCGCCAGCCCTTGCCCCAGTCTCCCTCCACTGGCAGTACCAGCACTGCCTGTTGGCGCAGCAGCGCCTGGTTGCGCGCGTCACGCAGCGCCTGCGCCAGCTCCCGCGCAGTCGCAGACTGATAAAGCTCTTCGCTGACCTTGCTGTAGGCCGATACCCCCAGGTGCGTCAGAAGGCCGGCCACGGCCAGCGCGCACATCATTTGTATCAGTGTTACGCCCTGTTGCTTCACCGTGCATTCCTCCCAACAAGTGCTTCGCTGAAGCTTCGCGGTCGCCTGGCAGGAGCGCCAGTCGGCCACTTCAGGTAGTGGGCGGGGAAAGATCCCAGGAGGGGGAGCAATGTGGGCCAGGGAAGGTGGCATGACGTTGTTGGAGGTGCTGGTGGCCATGGCGGTGCTGGCGCTGGGCGTGTACATGGCAGCGGCGCTGCAGGTGCGTGGTTTGCAGGCCAGCGACAACGCCCGGCGTGAGGGCCAGGCGCTGCAGTTGTTGCAGGGCATGCTGGAGCGGGTGAGAGCGGTGGGTGCGCTATCGGCTGCCGACCAGGCGGCCTGGCAGGTACAGGTACCTGCCGTGCTGGGGGCTTCGGCTGAGGGCAGGGTCAGCCACAGTGCTGGCCGGCTGATGCTGGAGGTGCACTGGTCAGTGGGCGCTGAGCGGCAGGTGCTTGGCTTGCAGGGCAGGGTGCAGCCATGACGCGCCGGCAAACAGGCGTCGGCCTGATTGAGACGATGTTGGCGCTGGCGCTCGGGCTGATGCTGCTGGCAGCGGCAAGCCAAGTGTTCGGTTCGGCCTATCAGGCCTGGCGCCTGCAAGGCGCGACCGCGCGGATGCAGGATGACGCCCGGCTGGTCCTGCAGCGCATGGCCGAGGATATCCGCATGGCCGGCATGTTCGGCTGCTTGCGCCTTGAGCCCGAGGACTTTCGCGTGTCCGACGCTGCTCAGGCCTTTGCCAACCCGATCCAGATCACCCCTGGCAATATCACTCTGGTCGGTGCCGCGCTATCCGGCCTGCCTGGCCCATCGGATTGGACAGTGCTCGGCGATTGCAGCAGTTGGGCGCACGTGATGGGCGGCCAGCATGTGCCGGCGGGCGATCTGTTCGCCTTGCCGGTGCGCCGGCTGGTCTACCAATTGCGCGATGGAAGCCTGTTGCTCCTCACCAAATCCCAGAACGCCAGGCTGATCGACAATGTGCGGGCGCTGGAGCTGTCCAGGGTGGGCCAGCGTGTGGATATCCGCCTCATCCTGTACGACCGCCAGCACCAGCTTGAGCAACAGCACCAGATAAGCGTGGCCGTGCGCAATCCGCAGGGTGACGCATGAAGCGCCAGCGCGGCGTCGTCCTGCTGTTGGCGTTGAGCCTGAGCCTGCTGCTGGGATTGCTGGCGGCCCAGGGGCTACGTGAAGCACTGGTGCAGCAGCAACTGATGAGCGAGCAACTGGCGGGTGCGCACGCTTTTGAGCAGGCGGAGGCCAGCCTGGTCGAGGGCGCAGCGTTGTTGTCGACTCACTTGCCCGAGGAGTGCTCGGCGTGCCTGCCCCCCGGCCTTCCGGGCGACGATCCTGTTCCGCCCTGGCAAGCCACCGACAGCGGCTACGTCCTGCTGCAGAACCTTGGCGAAAGCACCAAGGCTGCCGGCATGCCGGCAGGCGAGCAGGTGACGCTGTTCCGGGTAACGGCCGTCAGCCATCAGGTGCACGGCCGTCGGGCCCTTGAAGCAATGTATGCGCTGGATGGCGCGGCCGTGATGCGACGCATCAGCTGGCGCCAACGCCTGGAGGACGACTGACATGCAGCGTGGTCTGAGCCTTATCGAGTTGTTGATTGTCGTGGCGCTGATCGGCATGCTGGCAGCCATTGCCTACCCCAGTTACAGCGAACAGCTACAGCGTGCCGCGCGCAGCGAGGTGGCCGGCCTGCTGCAGGATGCGGCGCTGCGCCTTGCGCGCCACCACACCCGCGTCGGCGGCTATGCCGACAACGAACAGCTGGTGACGCCATTGCCCATGGGTAACCGCTACTACCGCCTGCAGACTCGCCGTGAAACAGACAGTTTCACGCTGTTGGCCATTCGCCTGCCCGGCGGGTTGATGGCGCACGATCGCTGTGGCGACTTCCAGCTCGACCAGGCAGGCGTGCGCAGCAACCCAGGTGCTGGCGACGATGCCGAGCTTTGCTGGGGAAGCTGAAGATCAGAAGGTGCCTCGGCACCGTGGAATTACTTCAGGTGTTGGATCGAACGATGAGCAAGCAAGTAGTGATTGTGGGCGGTGGCGTCATCGGCCTGCTGACGGCGTTCAACCTGGCGGCCGAGGTCGACCGGGTGGTGCTGTGCGACCAGGGCGAAGTCGGTCGCGAGTCGTCGTGGGCGGGGGGCGGTATCGTCTCGCCACTGTACCCGTGGCGCTACAGCAAGGCGGTGACCGCGCTGGCGCACTGGTCGCAGGATTTTTATCCACAGCTGGGCGAGCGCCTGTTCGACAGCACCGGCGTCGACCCCGAGGTGCACACTACCGGCCTGTACTGGCTGGATCTGGACGATGAAGCCGAGGCCCTGGCATGGGCTGCGCGCGAACAGCGCCCGCTGAGTGCGGTGGATATCTCGGCGGCCTACGACGCCGTGCCGGTTCTGGGCCCGGGCTACCGCCACGCGATCTACATGGCCGGTGTGGCCAATGTGCGCAACCCGCGCCTGGTCAAGTCGCTCAAGGCCGCGCTGCTGGCGCTGCCCAACGTTACCTTGCGCGAGCATTGCCAAGTCACCGGCTTCGCCCAGGAAGGCGGGCGCATCGTCGGTGTACAGACCAACGACGGCGTGCTGGCCGCCGATGATGTGGTGCTCAGTGCCGGTGCCTGGAGCGGCGATCTGTTGCAGACCCTGGGCCTGGAACTACCGGTGGAGCCGGTCAAGGGCCAGATGATCCTGTTCAAGTGCGCCGAAGATTTCTTGCCTAGCATGGTCCTGGCCAAGGGGCGCTACGCGATCCCGCGCCGCGACGGGCACATCCTGGTGGGCAGTACCCTGGAGCACGAAGGCTACGACAAGACCCCCACCGCCGAAGCGCTGGCCAGCCTCAAGGCCTCGGCCATCGAGTTGCTGCCGGCCCTGGCCGAGGCCACGGTGGTCGGCCACTGGGCCGGGTTGCGCCCGGGCTCGCCGGAAGGCATTCCCTTCATCGGCCAGGTGCCGGGGCATCAGGGGTTGTGGCTGAACTGCGGGCATTACCGCAACGGCCTGGTGCTGGCGCCGGCGTCATGCCAGTTGTTCACTGATTTGCTGCTGGGACGCGCGCCGATCATCGACCCGGCGCCGTATGCGCCGGCGGGTCGCCTGGGCTGAGGTTGCCGGATGCGATTCAGCCTGTGGGAGCGGGTTTACCCGCGAAGCAGGCGGCGCGGTGGATGGCACCGGCTCTGCCGGTGTTCGCGGGTAAATCGCAGGGGCGAACCGCCGCCCCCACAGGATACGCACGCCCTGTGGGAGCCGGCTTGCCGGCGATGGGGCAAACGCAGTACCGGGCTTAGCCCTGGCGCCCTGGCCCCTGCTCCAGATGCTGCTGGCTGCAATACCAGTCCTTGCCCAACTGCAGGGCACGGTCATTGGGCAGGTGCACGCCGCAGTGGGCGCAGCGCACCATCCTCAGCGGGTCGTCGAGGCGCGGCTCGGCGGGGGATTGCTGGCTGGTCTTGAACTTGCGCCACAGCCAGAACGCGGCAGCGATAAGGGCGATCCAGAAAAGTAGGCGAACCATGGTGTCCAGCTTGTCGAGAGAAGAAGGCGACAGTCTAGGATGCGGCCAATAAAAAAGGGAGGCCTTGGGCCTCCCTTCTTTGTCACGCGCAGGGTCAGTCGAACATGCCGAAGGTCATGTAGCTGAACCACGAGCGGTCTTTCTCGGCTTCTTTCGGGCCTTCCGGCAGGATCGGGTCGCCGTTCTCGTCCTTGGGCAGCAGGTCTTCCGGCATCTCGGAACGGGCATCCTGGAACTGGCGCACCACGTCCTGGTTGGCGCGGGTCTCGCCCGGCGGCAGCGGTGTCTCGGTTTCGATCAGGCCCAGAGTGGCCTTGGACAGCCAGGAACGGTTGCCGTTTTCATCCTGGGTGGCGACGAACTGGCCATCGACCAGGCTCGGGTGGTTCGGGTAGTTGAGCTTGAGAGTTTCCAGGCTGGTAGCGGCCAGTTCGTCCAGGTGCATGCGCTGGTACGACTCGACCATCACCGCCAGGCCGTCGCCGACCGATGGGGTTTCCTGGAAGTTCTCGACCACGTAGCGGCCACGGTTGGCGGCGGCCACATAGGCTTCGCGGCTCAGGTAGTAGTTGGCCACGTGGATTTCGTAGCTGGCCAGCAGGTTGCGCAGGTAGATCATGCGCTGCTTGGCGTCTGGCGAGTAACGGCTGTTGGGGAAGCGGCTGGTCAGCTGGGCGAACTCGTTGTACGAGTCGCGGGCGGCGCCTGGGTCACGCTTGGTCATGTCCAGCGGCAGGAAGCGCGCCAGCAGGCCACGGTCCTGGTCGAAAGAGGTCAGGCCTTTGAGGTAATAGGCGTAGTCGACGTTCGGGTGCTGCGGGTGCAGGCGGATGAAGCGCTCGGCGGCGGACTTGGCGGCCTCGGGCTCGGAGTTCTTGTAGTTGGCGTAGATCAGCTCGAGCTGGGCCTGGTCGGCGTAGCGGCCGAACGGGTAGCGCGACTCCAGGGCCTTGAGCTTGTTCACGGCGCTGGTGTAGCTGGAGTTGTCCAGATCAGCCTGGGCCTGCTGGTACAGCTCGGCCTCGCTGAGGTTCTCGTCAATGACTTCCTTGTTCGAGGAACAGGCAGCGGTGAGCCCGAGGATGGCGATCAGCAGCAGGTGTTTCACTTGCATGGCGGCTTGCGTCCCTTTGACGGCCGCTGTCTTGGGCGGTGCCGTCCTGTTATGATGAGCGCCCCCGGCCAAACCCCGGGGCAAAAGAAGCCGTATTTAACCACAAGCACGCAGCCGAAACCAAAGGCTGTACGCCCGCCGAATTGAGCATGTCCGAGATCATTCAACTTAGCGCAGAGGTCCCGTCCGAACTGGGCGGCCAACGCCTCGACCAGGTCGCCGCCCAACTGTTCGCCGAGTACTCGCGTTCGCGCCTGACTTCGTGGATCAAGGACGGCCGCCTGACCGTCAATGACGCGGTACTGCGGCCGCGCGACACCGTTCACAGTGGCGACATCCTGGCCCTCGAGGCCGAACAGGAAGCCCAGGGTGAATGGGTGGCCCAGGATATCGAGCTGGACATCGTCTACGAAGACGACCAGATCCTGGTGATCAACAAGCCTGCCGGGCTGGTGGTCCACCCGGCGGCCGGCCATGCCGATGGCACCTTGCTCAATGCCCTGCTGCACCATGTGCCGGACATCATCAATGTGCCGCGCGCGGGTATCGTGCATCGTCTGGACAAGGACACCACCGGCCTGATGGTGGTGGCCAAGACCCTGCAGGCACAGACCAAGCTGGTCGAGCAGCTGCAGAGCCGCAGCGTCAGCCGCATCTATGAATGCATCGTGGTGGGCGTGGTGATTGCCGGTGGCAAGATCGACGCGCCGATCGGCCGTCACGGCGGCCTGCGCCAGCGCATGGCGGTCACCGACGGCGGCAAGCCGGCGGTCAGCCACTACCGGGTACTCAAGCGCTTCCGTTCGCACACCCATGTGCGGGTCAAGCTGGAAACCGGCCGCACCCACCAGATCCGTGTGCACATGGCCCATGTCGGCTATCCGTTGGTCGGCGACCAGACGTACGGCGTACGTTTCCGCATTCCACCGGCCGCCAGCGTGACCATGGTCGAGGCGGTGAAGAACTTCCCGCGCCAGGCCCTGCACGCACGCTTCCTGGCCCTGGATCACCCGACCACCGGTGAGCGCATGGAGTGGAAGTCGGAGCTGCCGGACGACTTCAAGTGGCTGCTGTCGCTGCTCGAACAGGACCGCGAGAGCTTCATCGGATGAGTGGCCTGACGCAGTCGCTGATCTTCCCCGACTGGCCGGCCCCGGCCTCGGTACGCGCCTGTGTCACCACCCGCGAGGGCGGCGTCAGCCTGCCGCCCTATGCCACCTTCAATCTTGGCGACCATGTGGGCGATGACCCGCTGGCCGTTGCCGAGAACCGTCGTCGCCTCAGTGATGAATTCGCCATCCAGCCCGCCTGGCTCAAGCAGGTGCATGGGCTGGTGGTGGCTGACGCCAACCCGGCGGTGGTTGCCGAGGCCGATGCCAGCTGGACCGACCAGCCCGGCATTGCCTGCACCGTGATGACCGCCGATTGCTTGCCCGCGCTGTTCTGCGACCGTGCCGGCACCCGTGTGGCCGCCGCCCATGCTGGCTGGCGCGGGCTGGCCGGTGGTGTGCTGGAAGCTACCCTGGACCGCCTGGCCGTGCCGCCTGAAGAGGTGCTGGTGTGGCTGGGCCCTGCCATTGGCCCGCAGGCATTCGAAGTGGGCCTGGAAGTGCGTGATGCGTTCACGGCCGTGCATCCCGAGGCAGCTGCAGCCTTTGTAGACGGTGAACGGCCGGGCAAGCTGATGGCCGACATCTATGCGCTGGCGCGGATCCGCCTGGCCGCACGCGGTGTGACGGCTGTTTACGGCGATGGTTTCTGCACCGTCAGCGATCAACGCTTCTTCTCCTATCGCCGCACCCCGCAGGGTGGGCGTTTTGCTTCGTTGGTGTGGCTCAGCCCTCGCTAATCCTGGGGCCGCTTCGCGGCCCAATCGCTGGCAAGCCAGCTCCCACATGTCAAGGTTTGTGCTGCCCCTGTGGGAGCCGGCTTGCCGGCGATTGGGCTGCGCAGCAGCCCCCGGCAATCTCAATCCCACCACCCTCCCTGCTGACCTCCGTCAATCCCGCTACGCTTGAATCTTCCAGAATCACCCCTATCTATTGGTCATCTCAGGCAGGTTCTTCATACAGGTGCTGTCCATCGCTCCGCCTGCCCTTTATAGGAAGGTATCCCCATGCGAATAGACCGACTGACCAGCAAGCTGCAACTCGCGTTATCCGATTCCCAATCCCTGGCCGTGGGCATGGACCACCCGGCCATCGAGCCCCTGCACCTGTTGCAGGCGCTTGTCGACCAGCAGGGCGGCTCGATCAAGCCGCTGCTGATGCAGGTGGGCTTCGACATCAACAGCCTGAAGAAGGCGTTGACCAAGGAGCTCGACCAGCTTCCGAAAATCCAGAACCCCACCGGCGACGTGAACATGTCCCAGGACCTGGCGCGCCTGCTCAACCAGGCCGACCGCCTGGCCCAGCAGAAAGGTGACCAGTTCATCTCCAGCGAACTGGTGCTGCTCGCCGCCATGGACGAGAACAGCAAGGTCGGCAAGTTGCTGCTCGGCCAGGGCGTGACCAAGAAGGCCCTGGAAAACGCCATCAACAACCTGCGCGGCGGCGCGGCGGTAAATGACGCCAACGCCGAAGAGTCGCGCCAGGCCCTGGACAAGTACACCGTCGACCTCACCAAGCGTGCCGAGGAAGGCAAGCTCGACCCGGTGATCGGCCGTGACGACGAAATCCGCCGCACCGTGCAGGTGCTGCAGCGCCGCACCAAGAACAACCCGGTGCTGATCGGCGAACCCGGCGTGGGCAAGACCGCCATCGCCGAAGGCCTGGCCCAGCGCATCATCAACGGTGAAGTGCCCGATGGCCTCAAAGGCAAGCGCCTGCTGGCGCTGGACATGGGCGCGCTGATCGCTGGCGCCAAGTACCGCGGCGAGTTCGAAGAGCGCCTCAAAGGCCTGCTCAACGAGCTGTCCAAGCAAGAAGGCCAGATCATCCTGTTCATCGACGAACTGCACACCATGGTCGGCGCCGGCAAGGGCGAGGGCGCCATGGACGCCGGCAACATGCTCAAGCCGGCCCTGGCCCGTGGCGAGCTGCACTGCGTAGGTGCCACCACGCTCAACGAGTACCGCCAGTTCATCGAGAAGGACGCTGCCCTCGAGCGCCGCTTCCAGAAGGTGCTGGTCGAAGAGCCGAGCGAGGAAGACACCATCGCCATCCTGCGCGGCCTTAAAGAACGCTATGAAGTGCACCACAAGGTGGCCATCACCGACGGCGCGATCATCGCCGCGGCCAAGCTCAGCCACCGCTACATCACCGACCGTCAGCTGCCGGACAAGGCCATCGACCTGATCGACGAAGCCGCCAGCCGCATCCGCATGGAGATCGACTCCAAGCCGGAGGTGCTCGACCGCCTCGACCGCCGTCTGATCCAGCTGAAGGTGGAATCCCAGGCGCTGAAGAAAGAAGAGGACGAAGCGGCGAAGAAACGCCTGGAAAAACTGACCGAAGAAATCGAGCGGCTGGAGCGCGAGTACTCCGACCTCGAAGAAATCTGGGCTTCCGAGAAAGCCGAGGTGCAGGGTTCGGCGCAGATCCAGCAGAAGATCGAGCAGTCCCGCCAGGAGCTCGAAGCCGCCCGCCGCAAAGGCGACCTCAGCCGCATGGCCGAGCTGCAGTACGGGGTCATCCCGGACCTGGAGCGCAGCCTGCAGATGGTCGACCAGCACGGCAAGAGCGACAACCAGCTGCTGCGCAACAAGGTGACCGAGGAAGAAATCGCCGAAGTGGTCTCCAAGTGGACCGGCATCCCGGTGGCCAAGATGCTCGAAGGTGAGCGCGAGAAGCTGTTGAAGATGGAAAGCCTGCTGCATGAGCGGGTGATCGGCCAGGACGAGGCGGTGACTGCCGTGGCCAACGCCGTGCGCCGCTCCCGTGCCGGGCTGTCCGACCCGAACCGCCCCAGCGGCTCGTTCCTGTTCCTCGGCCCGACCGGCGTGGGCAAGACCGAGCTGTGCAAGGCCCTGGCCGAGTTCCTGTTCGACACCGAAGAGGCCATGGTGCGCATCGACATGTCCGAGTTCATGGAGAAACACTCCGTGGCGCGGCTGATCGGTGCCCCACCAGGGTATGTGGGTTATGAAGAGGGCGGTTACCTGACCGAGGCCGTGCGCCGCAAGCCGTACTCGGTGGTGCTGCTGGACGAGGTGGAGAAAGCCCACCCGGATGTGTTCAACGTGCTGCTGCAGGTACTTGAAGACGGCCGCCTGACCGACAGCCACGGCCGCACCGTGGACTTCCGTAACACGGTGATCGTGATGACCTCCAACCTGGGCTCGGCGCAGATCCAGGAACTGGTGGGCGACCGCGAGGCGCAGCGTGCGGCGGTAATGGATGCGGTGGGCGCGCACTTCCGGCCCGAGTTCATCAACCGTATCGACGAAGTGGTGGTGTTCGAGCCACTGGGCCGCGAGCAGATCGCCGGTATCACCGAGATCCAGCTGGGCCGCCTGCGCAGCCGCCTGCTGGAGCGCGAGCTGAGCCTGAGCCTCAGCCCCGAGGCCTTGGACAAGCTGATCGCCGTGGGTTACGACCCGGTGTATGGCGCACGGCCGCTCAAGCGTGCGATCCAGCGCTGGATCGAAAACCCGCTGGCGCAGTTGATCCTTGGTGGGCAGTTCCTGCCTGGTGCGGCGATCACGGCAAAGGTGGAAGGCGACGAAATCGTCTTTGCCTGATCACTGTTGAAATGCAGAGCCCCGCGAAAGCGGGGCTTTTTTTTGTGCTTGGGTCGACAGCATCGCGGGGCAAGCCCGCTCCCACGCCTGCACCACCTGCCCCGCGATAGGGCCGGTGCGGCCCAGCAAAATCGGCTCTTCCCGACCTTTTTTCATAACTTGCTGAAATTTTTGAAAAAAACGCTTGCCAGGAAAAAGAAGTGCCCCTAATATACGCCGCGTTGTCAGCCACTAAGCGAATCACCAGCAACACCGGTGACCGCAAAACAACTTACAAATCAGTAAGTTGAATGAAAAAAAGGGGTTGACAAGCAAAACGAAGAATGTAGAATAGCCGGCCTCAGCAGCGACAAAGCGAAAGCAGCGAAGCTAAAGAGCCCGAAGCGAACACAGCCTTCGGAGTAGCAGTGAAGTAAGTTGTACCGAAGTTCAGTTCCGCGATAGCTCAGTCGGTAGAGCAAATGACTGTTAATCATTGGGTCCCTGGTTCGAGTCCAGGTCGCGGAGCCAA
>NZ_VZZR01000072.1:0-46352 GCF_009650555.1 Pseudomonas sp. EMN2 | reverse complement strand
AACTGAACGGCCTGAGCCCTGTCGAGTACAGGGCCCAGGCCGCCAGCTAATCTGTCCAACTTTTTGGGGGCAGTCCATTACGTGGGAGCGGGCTTGCCCCGCGATAGTGTCAGCACCTCTACTACCCTGAGAGGACAATCTGTCCTTCGGAGGTAGCCGCCTGATGTACAAGGACCTCAAGTTCCCCATCCTCATCGTCCACCGGGCGATCAAGGCCGACAGCGTTGCCGGCGAACGGGTGCGTGGCATCGCCGCCGAGCTGGCCCAGGACGGCTTCAGCATCCTCGCCGCCGCCGACTACACCGAAGCGCGTCTGGTCGCCGCCACCCACCACGGGCTGGCCTGCATGCTGATCGGCGCCGAGGGGGCCGGCGACAACAACCACCTGCTGCAACACATGGCCGAGCTGATCCGCCTGGCCCGCCTGCGTGCGCCGCACCTGCCGATCTTCGCCCTGGGCGAGCAGGTCACCCTGGAAAACGCACCCGCCGAGGCCATGAGCGAGCTCAACCAGCTGCGCGGCATTCTCTACCTGTTCGAAGACACCGTGCCCTTTCTTGCCCGCCAGGTGGCACGGGCCGCACACAACTACCTCGATGGCCTGCTGCCGCCGTTCTTCAAGGCGCTGGTGCAGCACACCGCGCAATCGAACTATTCCTGGCACACGCCGGGCCACGGCGGTGGCGTGGCTTACCGCAAGAGCCCGGTGGGGCAGGCCTTCCACCAGTTCTTCGGCGAGAACACCCTACGTTCGGACCTGTCGGTCTCGGTGCCCGAGCTCGGCTCGCTGCTCGACCACACCGGCCCCCTGGCCGAAGCCGAGGCCCGCGCGGCGCGCAACTTCGGCGCCGACCATACCTTTTTCGTGATCAACGGCACCTCCACCGCCAACAAGATCGTCTGGCACGCCATGGTCGGGCGCGATGACCTGGTGCTGGTGGACCGCAACTGCCACAAGTCGGTGGTGCACGCGATCATCATGACCGGCGCCATCCCCATCTACCTGTGCCCGGAGCGCAACGAACAGGGCATCATCGGGCCGATCCCGCTCAGCGAGTTCAGCGCCGAATCGATCCAGGCGAAGATCCAGGCCCACCCGCTGGCCCAGGGCCGGGCGGCAAAGATCAAGCTGGCGGTGGTGACCAACTCGACCTACGACGGGCTGTGCTACCACGCGGGGCTGATCAAGCAGGCCCTCGGCGCCAGTGTCGAGGTGCTGCATTTCGACGAGGCCTGGTTCGCCTACGCCGCCTTCCACGATTTCTTCACCGGCCGCTATGCCATGGGCACGCCCAAGGCCGACGATGGCCCTTTGCTGTTCAGCACCCATTCCACCCACAAGCTGCTGGCCGCCTTCAGCCAGGCGTCGATGATCCATGTGCAGGATGGCGCCAGCCGTGCGCTTGACCGCGACCGCTTCAACGAAGCGTTCATGATGCATATCTCCACCTCGCCGCAGTACAGCATCCTGGCCTCGCTGGACGTGGCCTCGGCGATGATGGAAGGCCCGGCCGGTCGTTCGCTTTTGCAGGAGATGTTCGACGAGGCGCTGAGCTTTCGCCGGGCCCTGGCCAACCTGCGCGAGCACATTGCCGCCGAGGATTGGTGGTTCAGCATCTGGCAGCCGCCGGCTACCGAGGGCACCCAGCGCCTGGCGGCAGCGGACTGGCTGTTACAGCCGGGGGCCGAGTGGCATGGCTTTGGCGAGGTGACGGACGACTATGTGCTGCTCGACCCGCTCAAGGTCACCCTGGTCATGCCCGGGCTCAATGCCGGTGGTGTGCTGGGTGAGCACGGCATTCCGGCGGCAGTGGTCAGCAAGTTTCTCTGGGAGCGCGGCCTAGTGGTGGAAAAGACCGGGTTGTACAGTTTCCTGGTGCTGTTCTCGATGGGCATCACCAAGGGCAAGTGGAGCACCCTGCTCACCGAGCTGCTGGAGTTCAAGCGCCATTACGATGGCAATACGCCGCTGGTGCAATGCCTGCCGAGTGTGGTCAGTGAGCAGCCTGTACGCTACCAGGGGCTGGGCCTGCGTGAGTTGTGCCAGCAGTTGCACGACTGCTACCGCGCCAATGCCACCGCCAAGCAGCTGAAGCGGCTGTTCACCAAACTGCCGGAGGTGGCCATGAGCCCGGCCCAGGCGTATGACCGGATGGTGAAGGGGGAGGTGGAAGCGGTGCCGATCGAACAGTTGCTGGGCCGCGTTGCGGCGGTGATGCTGGTGCCGTACCCACCGGGTATCCCGCTGATCATGCCGGGCGAGCGGTTCACCGAGGCGACCCGCTCGATCCTCGATTACCTGGCGTTCGCCCGGGCCTTCGACCAGGGCTTCCCGGGCTTCGTCGCCGATGTGCACGGCCTGCAGCACGAGCACGGGGCGTACACGGTCGACTGCATCAAGGAATGCGAATGATCTCGACGCCGGTCTGGGCCAGCTCGAAACGGTCCTCGCCCAGGTAGTTGACCCGGTCGCCAATGGCCAGGCGGTAGGTGGTGATCGGTGCACCAAGGGTGCTGCCGTCGGCCTGGAGCGTCGACTCCTGGAACTCGTGCACGGGATAGATACGGCCTTCGGCGTCGCGGGCGTGGAACTGGCCGACCATTACTGCTGCCATTTTGGGTGGAACCCTCTGAATCATGTGGGAAATGTCTGAGCTCATAGACCAGCGAAACGGCTGGGAGTTTTTCTGCGGATGGAAAAAAACCCAGGTGGCCGAGGAACGGTCATCTATAACTAACTGGTCCCATTTTCCAGCAGAGGAAGCACATCGCCATGAGCCAGGTCTATTCGGTAGCGGTCGTCGTCGGCAGCTTGCGCAAGGACTCCTACAACCGCAAGGTGGCCCGCGCGCTGTCTGAGCTGGCGCCGTCCAGCCTTGCCCTGCGGATCGTCGAGATCGGCGATTTGCCGTTGTACAACGAGGATGTCGAGGCCGAGGCGCCGCCTGAGGCGTGGAAGCGTTTTCGTGACGAGATCCGCCGTAGCGACGCGGTGCTGTTCGTCACCCCCGAGTACAACCGTTCGGTGCCCGGTGGCTTGAAGAACGCCATCGACGTGGGCTCGCGGCCCTATGGGCAGAGCGCCTGGAGTGGCAAGCCGACGGCGGTGGTGAGTGTGTCGCCAGGGGCCATCGGTGGCTTTGGTGCCAACCACGCTGTGCGCCAGTCGCTGGTGTTTCTCGACATGCCCTGCCTGCAGATGCCCGAGGCGTATCTGGGCGGGGCGGCGACGCTGTTCGATGACAGTGGCAAGTTGAGTGACAAGACCCGGCCGTTCTTGCAGGGCTTCATCGACAAGTTTGCCTCGTGGGTGAAGTTGAATCGGGCGGTTTGAGCCGAAAACCATCGCGGGGCAAGCCCGCTCCCACGTGCAAGGTATGCGTGGGAGCGGCGGTGCGCCGCTGCGACTTGCCCCGCGAAGAATGCGACACCGACCTGTCAGAACGCCTGCGGCATCTCACCCTTGGCCAGCCGCCGGTTGATATCGGCAATCACCTCTGGCAACTCATTGATCGTGTCGACCAGGTAGTGCGGGCGCGAGCAGGCAAACAGTTGGTGAATCCGCTTGCGCTCGCTCTCCAGTTTCTCCGCGCTCAGCGCCTGGTAGCCTTCCCAGGTCAAGCCCAGGGCATTGCCGGAGCACACCAGTGCCACGGTCCACATCCCGGCGCGGCGGCCTTCGAGGATGCCCGGCACGGTGTCGTCCACCTTCACGCACGCCGCCACATCGTCGATGCCCAGGGCAATCACGTTGGCCAGGGCCTGGGCCGGCCACGGGCGGCCGTTCGGGGTTTCGTCGGTGGCCACCACATGGTCGGCGACATAGCCGTTCTGCGCCGCCAGCTCGACCACCTTGTCCATCACCACTTTCGGGTAGCCCGAGCACGAACCGATCTTCAGCCCACCCTTGCGCAGGCCGGTCAAGGTGTCCAGCGCACCGGGGATCAGCGCCGAGTGCACGGCGATCTTCTCGATCTGCAGGGGCATGAAGCGTTCGTAGATGGCGGTGACGTCATCGTCGGTGGGCGTGCGGCCAAACACCTTGCGGTAGCGCTCGGCGATTTCCGGCACGTCGCACAGGGTGCGGATGTGGTCCCACTTGCCCATGCCCATCGGGCCGCGAGCCTCTTCGATGGACACTTGTACGTCGAACTCGGCGAAGGCCTCGACGAAGATCTGGGTAGGGGCGAAGGAGCCGAAGTCGACCACGGTGCCGGCCCAGTCGAGGATGGCGGCTTGCAGCTGGGTAGGGTTGCTGTAGTTCATGTGCGCGTTTTCCTGAAGTTGGGTAGGCGGAGGGTCAAATGTCCAGCACTTCCATTTCCCGCAGCACTTCGGCCACGGCGTTGACGGCGGCTTGCATGCCGTCCGGGCCGACCACGCCGATGCAGCCGACGCGGAAGGTTTCGACCTGGGTCAGCTTGCCCGGGTAGAGGATGAAACCCTTGGCCTTGACCCGCTCGTAGAAGTCCTTGAACTGGTAGCGCGGGTCTTTCGGGGCGTGGAAGGTGACGATGATCGGCGCCTGAATGGCGGCGGGCAGGAAGCTCTGCAGGCCGATCTTCGCCATGCCGTCGAGCAGGGTCTTGCAGTTGTCGGCGTAGCGCTGGTGGCGGGCGGGCAGGCCACCCTCCTCAACGTATTGCTGCAGTGCTTCATGCAGCGCGGCGACCACGTGGGTCGGCGGGGTGAAGCGCCACTGGCCGGTCTTGGCCATGTAGGCGTGCTGGTCCTGCAGGTCCATGGCCAGGGAATGGGCGTTGCCTTCGGCGGCGGCCAGCGCGTTTTTCTCGGCGAAGACGAAGCCCATCCCCGGTACGCCCTCAAGGCATTTGCCGGACGCTGCGATCAGCGCCTCGAACGGCACTTCACGGGCATCGATGGGCAGCGCGCCGAACGAGCTCATGGCGTCGATGATCAGGCGTTTGCCGTGGCGCTTGATCACCTGGGCGATCTCGGGCAGCGGGTTGAGGATGCCGGTGCTGGTCTCGCAGTGGATCAGCGCCACGTGGGTAACGCTCGGGTCGGCGGCCAGCAGACGGTCGACGTCCTCGGCGGTGGTCGGCTGGTCCTCGGCGGTTTCGAAGGTGCTGTACTGGCGGCCCAGCACCTTGCAGATCTTCGCCAGGCGCTGGCCATAAGCGCCGTTGATCAGCACCAGCACCTTGCCGTCACGCGGTACCAGGGTGCCGATGGCTGCTTCGACGGCGAAGGTGCCGCTGCCTTGCAGGGGCACGCAGTGGTGGCTGGCGGCACCGTCGATGATCGCCAGCAGCTGTTCGCACACGCTGGCGGTCAGCTGGTTGAAGTCGCGGTCCCAGGAGCCCCAGTCCACCAGCATGGCTTGGCGGGTGCGGATCGAGGTGGTCAGGGGGCCGGGGGTCAGCAGGATCGGGGCGTTGCTCATTCCGTGGTTCCTCACATGCGGTGGGCTGGAAACTTATGGGGGCTAGGTTGCAATTCGCCGGTCCATCATTCAAATTGTTTGTTGTTATGCCAGCCATAAGTCAGGCCGATAGATATGAACCTGTTCCAGCTCCGCGCCTTCGATGCCGTGGCCCGTGAGGGCAGCTTCACCCGCGCCGCCGAGCGCCTGTTCATCAGCCAGCCGGCGGTCACCGGGCACGTCAAGGCGCTGGAGGAGCACTACCAGATCACCTTGCTGCGGCGCACCGCGCGGCGGGTCGAGCTGACCGAGGAGGGCACTCGGCTGGCGGCCATCACCCGGGCCATGTTCGGCCTGGCCGAGGAAGCCCAGGCGATGCTCGAGGCCAACCGCCAGTTGCTGACCGGGCGCTTGGAGGTGGCCGCCGACGGGCCGCACCGGGTCATGCCGATGCTGGCGCTGCTGCGCGAGCGCTACCCCGGCATCACCGTCAACCTGCGCCTGGGCAACGCCCAGGAGACGCTGGCGGCGTTGCTGTCCGAACATGCCGATGTCGCAGTGCTGACCGAGATCGAGCCGCGCAAGGGCCTGCACCTGCAGAGCCTGTGCGAGTCGCGCCTGTGTGCCTTGCTGCCGGCCGGCCACGCTTGGGCGAACGCTGCCCAGGACCTGCCGCTGGCCGAGCTGGACAAACAGATCATGGTGCTGCGCGAACCCAGTTCGACCACCCGGCGTACTTTCGACCGGGCCTGCAGCGATGCCGGGGTGCAGCCGCGGGTGCTGCTGGAGCTGGACAGCCGCGAGGCGGTCACCGAGGCAGTGGCGGCCGAGCTTGGCATCGGCGTGGTGTCGTCCACCGAGGTGGCCCATGACCCGCGCGTGGTGGCGCGGCCCTTGAGCGGCCAGGGCCTGGTCAACCAACACATGATCGGCTGCCTGGAGCGGCGCCGCGAACTGCGCCTGATCCAGGCGTTCCTCGGCCTGGCCGCCAGCGTCTGACAGGCTTTAAGATGGCCGGCACAGAGCACGACGGACACTCGATGAGCGAGAAAGACACCATCTCCATGCAACTGGTGCGCGAGGCACTGCTGCAGACTTGCCCGGCCGGCGAACCGGACGCTGCCCTGCTGGCCCGCGCCGGGATCGACGCGACGCAGCTGGACCTGCCGCAGGCGCGGGTCAGCGCCGAGTCCTATGCGCAGCTGTGGCGCCTGCTGGCGCGACGCTGCAACGACGAATTCTTCGCCATGGACCCGCGC
Organism: Pseudomonas sp. EMN2; assembly: GCF_009650555.1. Classification (NCBI taxonomy): domain Bacteria; kingdom Pseudomonadati; phylum Pseudomonadota; class Gammaproteobacteria; order Pseudomonadales; family Pseudomonadaceae; genus Pseudomonas; species Pseudomonas sp. EMN2. The sequence goes on along the minus strand of NZ_VZZR01000072.1, from coordinate 39,707 downwards.
GGCCTGCGCAGCGGCAGCCTGGCGTTCGTGTGCCGGGCGGCCATGGCCCAGCCGACCCTGGCCGAAGGCCTGCGCACCGCCCTGGATTTCCTCGGCCTGATGCTCGAAGACTTGCAGCCGGGGCTGGTGCGTCAGCAGAGCCTGGCAGAGATCGTCATCAACGAACCCCGTGACGAGCCCCGCCGCGCCTTCACCTACTTCACCTTCTGGATGATCGTCCACGGCGTGGCCTGCTGGCTGGCCGGGCGGCGCATCCCGATCCTGGCCATCGACCTGCGCTGCCCCGAGCCGCCGTTCTGCGACGACTATCGGGTGATGTTCTCCGAGAACCTGCAGTTCGACCGCCCGCGCACGCGCATGATCATCGCCGCCGACTGCCTGGGCCTGCCGCTCAAGCGCAATGACGATGAGCTGCGGCGCTTTCTCGCCGAGGCTCCGGGCAACATTCTGGTCAGGTACCGCGATCCCGAGAGCCTGGGGCGGCGCGTGCGTGCGCATTTGCGCAGCCTCGACCCCGCCACCTGGCCGGATGCCGAGCGGCTGGCGGCCAGCCTCTGCGTGTCGGCTTCCACCTTGCGCCGGCGCCTGGCCGAGGAGGGGCAGACCTACCAGGGGCTCAAGGACAGCGTGCGCCGTGAGCTGGCAATCACCTGGCTGGCCGAGGCCGACCTGGGGCTGGCGCAGGTTGCCGAGCGTCTGGGGTTCGCCGATAGCAGCTCGTTCTACAAGGCCTTTCGCAAGTGGTTCGGCTGCAACCCCGGGCATTACCGGGCACTGGCGCAGCAGGGCGGCGCCCTGGGCTGAGCGGACGGGTTTCCCGCTGCCCGATCGCGCGCCGAACGGGCAGCGTGGTCGCTTCCATCACACAGGGAGTGACCCCATGCCAGACAGGCAACTCACCCGTATCGACTCGGCCATCGATGACTTCATCGCGTCGCAACTGCCCGATTGGCTGAAAAACGCCAGCCCGGAGCAAGTCCGCGTATTACGTCGACGCTTCCAGGCGCACCGGCGCAGCCAGGAGTACCTGGAGGCGGCCTGGCGCGGCATCGAGTCGCTCGACGTCTTCGCCACGCAGCTGTTCGAGCACCAGTTGGCGACCCAGCTTGGTGTGTCGCAGCCGCTGCGCAACCTGCAGTGGGAAGAGGTTTTTCAGCGCTACGAGCGAGACCCGTCGCCATTTCCCGACCTGGGCATGGCGGGTGGGCGTATCACCCGCAGCAGCATGCGTGAACCGGCCTTGCAGCGCTTGCTGCAGAACTTCGAGGCATCCCAGCGCTTCTTCGAGGGCACCCAGCTGGTGCAGGTTGCAAATGACGGTGGCGCAGGGCCGGAGCGCCCATTGTCGGTATCCCTCGAGGCGCTGGTGGCACGATGCCGGGTGCTGGATGTCGGCCAGCGTTACCAGGCGCATCTGCAAGCAAGGCTCGACGCCGATTTCGTCGCCCGGTTGGCTGACGACCTGCGCCTCGGGCTGGGTGTCGAGGCGGAGATCGCCGCACTCCGGCAGCTGCTGTCCGAAGCCGACCTGAACCTGGTGCGCCAGGCTTGTGAGGGCGAGACGATCAGCGATGAACGCAGCCGGTATGTGAGCGTGCAGCGGCTCAGCCTGTTGGGGTGCCCGATCGATGGAGCACTGCTGTTCGTGCTCCAGGACGACCAGGCGGGCAGCGAAGTGGTGGGGCTGCTTGCCTACCTGCCGCAGGCGCCGGACAGGGCCTTCGAATGGCACGCATCCTGGGCGCAGTTCAACCAGCGTCTGGGTGAGCAGGCGAAACGGCCGGTCCTGCGCGCTTATCTGGCCGCACGCGTCGGTTTGATGGCACGCGCTTCCTTCGTCACCACGCTGCGCACGCGCGCTGGCGACACGCGCCCGGACCTGGAACCCAAGGGATTGGTCAGTGGGATCGATCCGTTCAGGGCCTTGGCCCAGCAGCATGTCCAGCGCATCAGGCAAGATGCGCGATTGCTGGCGGTGCCGACGGCGGACGTTGACGTCGCGGCTTCCAGGCGGCGACGCGAAGCGTTCGAGGCGGCGGGCATGGCCGCCCTGAACCTGGCGGCGTTCTTCGTGCCAGGCATCGGCGAGCTGCTGTTGGCGAAGATGGTTCAGGAAACCTTGAGCGAGGTCTACGAAGGCTTCGCGGACTGGGCCAAGGGGCGGGATCATGAAGCGTTGGAGCACATGCTCAATGTTGCCGAGACCGTCAGCGTCAATGCGTTGGTGGTCGGTGGTGCCGTGACCGCGCGACGATTTACCGGCAGCGCCTTCGTCGACGGCCTGAAACCCGTCGCGGTCGAGGAGGGGAGCACCGCTTGTGGGCCGATGACCTGGCGCCGTATCGGGTCGAGGTGCTGCCCGCAGGCGCCCGCCTGGCCAGCAATGGCCTGTTCAGCGATGGCCTGGGCCAGTGGTGGCGGCATGAAGGGCACTTCTACCAGGTTCACCAGCTGCGCCCAGAAGGGCCGTGGCGGCTGCGTCACCCCTCGCGCGCGCAGGCCCATGGGCCGGAGCTGGAGTTCAACGGTGAACAGGCCTGGCGCCTGCGCAGCGCCAGGCCGTTGGAGTGGCAAGGGGCTGCTCGAATGCTCGAGGTGCTGTGGCCCAAGGCGGTCGGGTACGACGCCCAGCGCATCGACGCCATGCTCAAGGTGGCGGGTGTCGACGAGGACGGTTTGCGAGGCTTGCTGGTGGAGGGCCGCGCGTTGCCGGTTACCTTGCGTGACACGCTGGAGCGCTTCGAGGTGGATGCCCGTGTAGACGCGTTGTTCGTCCAGCTGCACCAGGGCCAGGTGTCTGCCTCGGGTAACCTTTATTTCGACTGGTGCCTGACGCAGTTGGACAGTCACGGGATGGACGAGGGCGGGCAGCGCCAGGCGGTGCTGGACGATGAGTCGCTGCTGCGCGAACTACTGCTAGAGCATTTCTCCACCCGTTACCTGGCCCCGGACCCGCTGTGCAACCTGATAAAACGCGATTTTCCCGGCCTGCCCGATGCCTATGCCAGTGCCGTGCTTAGGCAGGCGAGCGAGGCCGAGCGTGTGCGTATGGCCGATGAGCAGAGGATCCCACTGGACCTGGCCGAGAAAGCTCGCGCGTTGCTTCAGGAAGCACGGCTCACGCGTGCGCTGGAGGGCTTCTACCTGCACAACGGTTATCGGGCCGAAACCCTCGACCTGGTGTTCGGCCTGCTCTCGTCCAGGGCTGGCTGGCCCAACCGTGTCAACCTGGAGCTGCGCGAAGGCAGCGAACACGGGCGGCGACTGGCGATGATCCACCCTGAAGACCGACAGCTGGGTGTCACCACGCTGGTCCGGCGCAATGGCCAGTTCCGGCTGTACAACGATGGGCGTGCCTCGACGGTCGAGGTGCCTGCGCCGCATAGTTGGGAGCAGGCGTTGCTGGCGGTGTTGCCACTGGCCGACCGCGAGCGCCTGGGCTGGGATGGCGCGCAGGGCTGGCTCACGCTGCGCGCCGACCTGCGCGCCTGGCTGCCCGATTCGCGGCGCCGTATCGCCAGCCAGTTGGGCCTGCGTCAGCACGATGCCTGGTTCAATCCCGGCCGCAGGCTGCCGGATGGGCGGGTGGGCTACCTGCTGTGCGGCCAAGACCTGGCGTCCTCGGCCGAAACCTTGTTCCGTGATCGGGTGCGTGCCCTGTACCCTGGTTTCGACCAGGCCGAAGTCGAGACTTACCTGGCGCAGTTCCGCCAGTCGACCGAGGCGGCGCTCACCCGCCTGCTGCGCGAGGAGGCGACTTACCAGCGCCTGGCCCAGGCACTGCGTGAGTGGGAGGCGCAAGTGCCGGCGCAGGAGGTCGCGCGGCGACAAGTCGGCGATGAGCTGCGCCGTTGCTGGCGCCACCAGGGCGAGCGCCTGGTCAATCGGCGCGGTGTCGACTATGGCATGCGCCTGAGCATCATCGGCGTCCCTGTGCAGACGTTGCCCGAACTGCCTGAGGGCGTGAGTTTCCCCCATGTCACCGACCTGGTGCTGACTCATCTGGGGCTCGAAGCGCTGCCCCAGGTGTTCCTGCAGCGATTCCCTTATGCCCGCTGGTGCAACCTGAGCAACAATCACCTGACCCGCTTTCCCGAGCAACTTGGCAGCATGACGCGGCTCTTCGAACTGCGCCTGAATGACAACCGCATTCGCATGGGCGGCTTGACCGGGCCGCTGTTCAGCACGCTGGGGCAGTTGCGGGTGGTGGACTTGAGCCGCAACCCGCTGGGCAATGTCACGCTGGACGTCGACCATCTGCATCGCCTGCGCGAGCTGATCATGCGCCGCTGCCAACTGCATCGCCTGCCGCGACGGCTGTTGTGGTGTCCGTTCCTGGAGATGGCCGACCTGCGCGACAACCTGATCGCCGGCCTTGAGCCCGAGATCTTCGAGGCGACCCACGAGTTCAGGCAGACCTTGCTGCTGGCGGGCAATCCGCTGTCCGCCGAAACGCAGATGCGCCTGTTGCAACTCGATGGGCAGCGCCAGCCCATGGTCCTTCCGGTCATTCCCGAGCAAGGCGCCACGGCGCACCCTTCACGGACCATCAGCGTCGAACAGGCCAGGGATATCTGGGTGGGCGGCGAGGACGAGACGTTGCGCGACGAGCGGGCAGGGCAGTGGGACAACCTGGCGGCGGAGCCGGGCAGCGAAGCGCTGTTCCAGCTGTTCGCCGAGCTGGTCGGCACCAGCGACTACCGTGAGACCCGCGAAGACCTCGGGCACCGGGTGTGGAACATGATCGAAGCCGCGCTAGCCCACGGTGAGGTGCGCCGCGAGCTGTTCGACCTGTCGGCGTCCGGGCGCACCTGTGTTGACAGCGTGATCGCCTGCTTCAGCAATCTTGAGGTCCGGGTGTTCATGACCCAGGAATTGGTCGGCGCTACGGCCGCCCAGGCGCAGGAGCGGCGGCTGGGCATGGCCCGCCGGCTGTATCGCCTGGATCAGCTCAATGCCTATGCCAGGGCCGACCTGCCGCGCGTCGAGCGTCAGCTGCACCAGGATTACCCTGCCGAATCGGTCGATGAAGTGGAAGTCAACCTGGCCTACCGCATCGGCCTGGCCGATCGACTGGGGCTGCCGGGCCAGCCCCGGACCATGCAGTTCAGGGCCATGGCCTATGTGGGCGAGCCGCAACTCGATGATGCCGAGCGCGTCGTGCGCGCGGCCGAGACTGACGTCGAGGCGTTGGCGCTGTACATCAGCCAGCGCGACTTCTGGGAGGCCTACCTGCGCCAGACTCACGCCGACAGCTTCGAGTCAGCGTTGGAGCCATTGCAGGAGCAGATGACGCGGCTGGACGAGCGTTACCATGCCGAGGAGGTCACTGAAGCGCAGTACGTGCAAGCCGCCAATACGTTGAGGACGCGCCACGCCGAAGGGGAAGAGGCACTGATGTTGCGTCTGACCCGCGAAGCACTGCAGGCGCATCTGCCCGGTACTGACTGACAAGCAATCCGCCCCGGGGTCGGCGGTGCCGGCTTGCGGGGCTGATCGGCGTGTCTTTCCCTCTGCTGTCGCGCGCCGCCGGGCGGCAGTCTGGTGGCTTCCATAACCAGCAAGGGACTGCCATGACTTCCTCTGAAAGCCTTCTCCAAGCGCCATCGGCCCTGGCGAAAATCACCCATGCGACCGATGACTTGATCGGTGCGCAGTTGCCCGCCTGGCTGAGACAGGCCTCACCCGCGCAGATCAACCGCCTGCGTGACCGATTCAACGCCCACCGCCAGCAACTGGACCGATTGCGCGCGGCCACCGTGGAGCTGATCCCATTGCAGCGCTTCGCCCAGGAGCGCATGAACACGCTGCTGGTCGATCGCCTGCCAGCCGGCGAGGGCATCGAGCGTCTGCAATGGCTGGAGGTGACACCCCGCATCGAGCGGATGCCCGGCACTGGCTGGCCCATCTACGGCCCGCACTATCGACGCCAGGCAGGGTTGCTGAGGCTGATGCAGAACTTCCCTAAGGACGCTTCGTTCTTCGACGGCAGCGGGCTGGTGGCCCAGGGCACCTTCCAGGTGTTGTCCGGTGATACCCAGCGGTTGGTCGCCGACTGCCGTGAGCTGGATGCTGGCCGCCATTACCAGGCACTGCTCGAGCGTGTCTTCAACCCGCCGACCCTGGCCTTGCTCAGCGATGGCAAGCGTGCCGGGCTCAGGTTGTCCATCGAGATCGCCGCGCTCAAGGGAGATATCACGGCGTTCGAGCAGATCGCCCTGAGCGAAGTGGCCGACAGCAATAAGGCACTGGACACGTTGGGGCTGCGCCATGGGCGCGGGCTGCTGAATGTGCTGGGGCGTTCGATCGCCGATGCCTTGATTGTCGAGTTCAGCGCTGACCAGGGCGAAGAACGTGGGCTGATGCTCTACCTGCCCAGCGACCCGCGCCGGGCATTGCGTAAATATACGTCATGGGCGCACCTGAACAGCGCGCTGGCCGAGGAGCTGCGCCAACCGGGATTCGCTCAGTACTTCTGCCAGTTGGTCAGCCTGGACGAGCGCGCCGCTTTCGTGAGGCAGCTCGCCGGCCGTCTGCAGGATCCGGCCCCCGACCTGCAGCCGACGCGCAGCGACCCGGCGGGCGATGTGTTCAACGGCCTGGTCGAGCAACAGGTGCGCCGGATCAAGGACGATGCCCGGCGCCTGCTGGTACCCAGCGTCGAGGCCGACCGCGCGGCGGCCAAGGCGCGACTGGACGCCTGGCAAACGGCGGGCTGGACCTTGCTCAACCTGGCTGGCCTGTTCATTCCCGGGGTTGGCGAATTGTTGCTTGGGCAGTTGGTGGTGCAGGTCCTGTCCGAAGTGTATGAAGGGGCAGCCGACTGGTATCACGGCCATCAGCATGAAGCGTTGGAGCATCTGCTGGGCGTGGCCGAGACCACTGCGGTGGCCGCGGCGGTGGCGGGCGGTGCCGGCATCGTCGCCCGGGGCTTCACCCGCAGCGCCTTCGTCGACGGGCTGGAGCCGGTCCGGGCAGAAGCCGGTGATCGGCTGTGGTCCAGCGATCTGAGCGTGTATCGGGACTACCCCGAAGACACCCAGCTGCTGGACGACGGGATGCACGGCGCCGGATCGCGGCGCTGGCTACGGATCGACGGTCACTACTACCAAGTGCATCGTCCCATGGCGCATGGGCCATGGCGTCTGCGCCACCCGCGCCGGCAACAGGCGTTTGCTCCGGCGGTGTTTCACGATGGTGGACGTGGATGGCGGTTGAGCCACGAGCGTGCGCTCGAATGGGACGACAACGCACGCATGCTCGACAGATTGTGGCCGCAAGAGCAGCCGCTGGATGCCCGGCGGGCCGCGCAAGTTCTGCAGGTGGCCGGGATGGATGGCGACGAACTGCGCGGGTTGCTGGTGGAGGGCCGAACCCCTCCGGTCAACTTGCGCGACACCGTTCGACGCTTCGCTGCCGAGGCGCGGATCGAGCGGTTCTTCGCCAGCCTGCGCGGTGAAACGGTATCGATTGAAGACCCGGCCATCGAGGGCTGGTGCCTGAGCCAGCCCGCGTTTGCCGGGCTGGATGAGCAGGCGCTGCGGCAGATACTACTGCTTCGCGAGCCCGAGTTGCGCGGCCCCTTGCTGAAGCACCTGAGCGCCGTGCAATCGCCGGACGATGCCTTGCAAACGGTGATCCGACGCGATTTCCCTGGCTTGCCCGACGCTTATGTCGACACCCTGGCACAGCAGGCCGAGCCACCACAGCGGGCCTTGGCAGAAGCCGAATCGCGCCTGCCCCTGAGCTTGGCGCTCAAGGCTCGCTCGCTGTTGCAGTCGGCCAACCTCAGTCGGGCAGTCGAAGGACTGTTTCTGGACAGCAGTTACAGTGACGGCTGTGGCGAACTGGTGTTCAGCCTGTTGTCGCGCCTGCCGCAATGGCCGGGTTCGGTGAACATCGAACTGCGCCAAGGTTCGGAAAGCGGTCGCCTGATTGCCATCATTGACCCTCAGGCCGCACCTCAGACCCGCACGACCCTGGTGTACGGCCATGGCCGGTTCCGTCTCTTCGATAGCCAGGGACGTGAACTGGAGCGGCCCGTCGAAGCGCCCGGCGGCATTTTCCAGGCCATCGTGGCGCTGCTGACACCCACCGAGCAGGCCCGGCTGGGCCTGACTGCCGATGATCCGTCGCGCCAGCTGCGTGAAGCGTTGCAACGCCAGTTGCCCACGACGCCACGCGGGCGCCTGCGGCTGTTGGGTTGGCGTGAGGAAGCTGCGTGGTTCAACCCAGGGCGGCGCCTGCCGGACGGACGGGTGGGTTATGCGCTCAGTGGTCGCGGCGAACCCGCCGCCGCACCGGGGGGGATCCTGCGCAGTCGGTTGCGCGCGCTCTACCAAGGACTCAATGACCGGCAGCTGGATGAAGAGCTTGCGCGCCTGCTACAGCAAGAGGGATCTGCCTTTCAGTTGCTGACGCAGCTCGAGGATGACTATGCCCAGCTCGATCTCTATCTGGAACGCTGGATCAGCGCCGAGCTCAGTGACGCCGCCAAGGTCGTGCGCCGTCGTTTCGCCGAGCGTATTAGGCGGGCCTGGCGCCTGCAGGGCGAGCCGGTGATGAGCGAGGACGGCCAGCTCCTTGGTCAGCGCCTGGACCTGAGCAACCTGCGCGTGCACACCTTGCCCGCGTTGCCGCCCCAGGTGGATTTTTCTCGAATCGTGGCATTGACGCTGTGCGAGACACCGGTCTCGGTGGTGCCAGTGGATTTCCTGCGCTGCTTCAGCGAGCTGCGCGAGTTGAACATGAGCAACAACAACCTGCTCGGTGTCCCGCCGGGTATCGACTACCTGCCGGCACTGCGCAGGTTGCGCCTGGCCCACAACAACATCCGCCTCGATCTCGACGCCGTCGAAGCGCTGGCGGGTCGGCCCACGCTCGAACACCTCGACTTGAGCTACAACCCCATCGGAACGCTGGTGATGCATTATCACCAGTTGCCGCAGCTCAAGGTCCTGAACCTGCGAGACTGCCGGCTCACTGCGTGGCCGGAGAGGATCGAACTGTGTGGTTTCCTCGAGCGCGCCGACTTGCGCAACAACCGGATCGAAAGCATCCCGGCGGTGGTGTTGCAGATGCCGCTGGCCTATCGCCGTGCCTACCTGGTGCAGGGCAATCCGCTGCGCAGGGCGGATGTGCAGGCGTTGTTTGCCCTCGACCAGATGCAGGAGCACTTGCACCCGCCTGAACCGACGTACCGGGTGGAACCGGCGCGAACCCGCGCGCTGTGGCTGGCAGGTGCTGGCGACAGCGCCGCGCAGGCCGCGCAATGGGACCGCCTCGCGGTGATGCCGGGCAGCGATGGGCTGTTCGAACTGCTGGGCCGCCTGGAATACACCGCCGACCATGCCCAGGCCAAGGTACATCTGGGCGAGCAGGTGTCGGCGCTGCTCGACAGCCTGGCGCAACTACCGGAACTGCGCCAGGACGTCTTCGCCAGGGCCGCTCAGCCACTGACCTGCGAAAACAGCGTTGCCGGGCGTTTCAGCGAGCTGATGGTGCAGGCGGCGATCGCCCGTGCCGAGGGCGCCGGCGGCGCCGAGCGTGGCGCCCAGCTGTTCAGCCTGGGGCGTGGCCTGTACCGTCTGGAGTGTCTAGATCTACTGGTTCGCCGCGACATTACCCGGCGCTTGAGCATCGGTCGGCGTGTCGACCAGGTGGCGGTGGACCTGGCCTACCGCGTGCGCTTGCGTCAGCGCCTGGGCCTGCCCTACCAGCCCGGGCACATGCTCTATGCCGAGGTGGCGCAAGTCAGCGATGCGCAAGTGGACGAGATGGGACGGCGGATACTCGACGAAGAGACTCCGGCCCGGCTGGCCGAACACCTGAGCCAGCGAACGTTCTGGCAACGCTACCTGCGAGGCAGCCGCCCCCAGGCCTTCGAGTTGCTCGACCAGGTCTACACCGCCCGCGAAGCGGTGCTCGAGCAGCGCCGCGCGGAGCTGACCAGCGAGGCATTCGCGTTGAACCTGGACACCTTGCGGATCGAAAAGGCATCGGATGTGCAGGCGCTGATGCTGCAGTTGAGCCGCGAGTTCCTGCTGGGCTGGGAGCGCGGCCACGGTTGAGTCTGGCTGCGGCCAAACCGGTCATCCAGATTGACAGCTTTGGCCATTGCCGCCTTGCCGGGGCGGCGCGAACATCGTCGGACCGATGGTGCCACTCCAACAACAAAAAACCAGGAGTCCGACGATGCGCGATTACGCCGAGGCCATTCGTTCGTTCGACCATGCCCAGGCCGCCAGCGCGGCGCTGCATGGCGACCTCGCTGCCCTCAATGCTTGTGTCGAATGCTGTGACCGCCACACTGGCAGCGAGCGGCCCGCGCTGATCTGGGAAGACCGCGACGGCAACGGCGCGCGCTACAGCTTCGACCAGTTGCGTGATCTGGCCGCACGCTTTGCCAATGTGCTCAAGGCCCAGGGCGTGGTGCCCGGGGACCGGGTCGCCGGGCTGCTGCCGCGTACCCCGGAGCTGCTGGTGACCGTGCTGGCCACCTGGCGCCTTGGCGCGGTCTACCAACCACTGTTCACCGCGTTCGGGCCCAAGGCCATCGAGCATCGCCTTGAGCAGTCCCACGCCCGCGTGGTGGTCACCGATCGCCTCAACCGCGCCAAGCTGGACGAAGTGGCGGACTGCCCGACGCTCATCACCGTCGGCGCGCGCGCCGGCGAGGTGGATTTTCATGAGGCGCTGGCGGCGACGCAAAGCTTCTGCGAGCCGGTGATGCGCAGCGGCGACGACCCTTTCCTGCTGATGTTCACCTCGGGCACCACCGGCCCGGCGAAACCGCTGGAGGTGCCGCTGCGGGCCATCGTCGCGTTCCAGGGCTACATGCGCGACGCCATCGACTTGCGCCCCAGCGACAATTTCTGGAACCTGGCCGACCCAGGCTGGGCCTATGGCCTGTATTACGCCGTCACTGGCCCGCTGTCGCTCGGCCATGCCACCACCTTCTACGATGGGCCGTTCAGCGTCGAAAGCTGTGCGCGGCTCATCGACAAGCTTGGTATCACCAACCTCGCCGGCTCGCCCACCGCGTACCGCCTGCTGATTGCGGCGGGCAAGGCGTTCGCCGACCCGATCAAGGGCCGCCTGCGGGTGGTCAGCAGCGCCGGCGAGCCGCTCAATCCGGAAGTGATCCGCTGGTTCGCCGACGAGCTGGGCGTGACCATTCACGACCATTACGGCCAGACCGAACTGGGCATGGTGCTGTGCAATCACCACGCGCTGGAGCACCCGGTGCACCTGGGGTCGGCTGGCTTCGCCATCCCCGGCCACCGCATCGTGGTGCTGGACGAGCAGGGCGTTGAGCTGCCCGCCGGCCAGCCAGGCATCCTCGCGGTGGACCGCGAGCAGTCGCCGCTGTGCTGGTTCGCCGGCTATCACGGCTTGCCGACCAAGGCATTCGTCGGCAAGTACTACCTGTCCGGCGACACCGTCGAGCTCAACCAGGACGGCAGCATCAGTTTCGTCGGCCGCAGCGACGATGTGATTACCACCTCCGGTTACCGAGTCGGCCCGTTCGACGTGGAGAGCGCGCTGATCGAACACCCGGCGGTGATTGAAGCTGCGGTGATCGGCAAGCCCGACCCCGAGCGCACCGAGCTGATCAAGGCGTTCGTGGTGCTGGCCAAGGGCTTCGATGCCGGCCCGGAGCTGGAAGACACCCTACGCCAGCATGTGCGCCAACGTCTGTACGCCCACGCCTACCCGCGTGAAATCGAATTCGTCGGCGAGCTGCCCAAGACCCCGAGCGGCAAGCTGCAACGCTTCATCCTGCGCAACCAGGAAATCGCCAAACAACAAGCCGCGCAGCCGATCGCTGCGGGCGCCTGAAGGAAACCCGACATGCATATCCAGAACAAGCACTTCATCGTCAGCGGCGCGGCCTCGGGCCTGGGCGCCGCCACCGCGCAGATGCTCATCGAAGCCGGCGCCAAAGTGATGCTGGTCGACCTGAACGCCGCCGCCGTCGAGACCAAGGCTCGTGAGCTGGGCGACAACGCCCGCTTCGCGGTGGCCGACATCAGCGACGAGCAGGCCGCCCAGGCGGCGGTCGAGGCTGCCGTCAGCGCTTTCGGCAGCCTGCACGGGCTGGTCAACTGCGCGGGCATCGTCGGCGCCGAGAAAGTGCTGGGCAAGAACGGCCCCCACACCCTGGGCAGCTTCGCCAAGGTCATCAACGTCAACCTGATCGGCAGCTTCAACCTGCTGCGCCTGGCTGCCGCGGCCATGGCCGAGGGCCAGGCCGACGAAGGCGGTGAGCGTGGGGTGATCATCAACACCGCCTCGATTGCCGCCTACGACGGCCAGATCGGCCAGGCCGCCTATGCCGCGTCCAAAGGCGCGATCGCCAGCCTGACCCTGCCGGCTGCCCGTGAACTGGCGCGCTTTGGCATCCGCGTGATGACCATCGCCCCGGGCATCTTCGAAACCCCGATGATGGCCGGCATGAGCGAGGAAGTGCGCGCGTCCCTGGCTGCCGGGGTGCCATTCCCGCCGCGCCTGGGCCGCCCGCAGGAATACGCCGCGCTGGCCCGCCACATCATCGAGAACAGCATGCTCAACGGCGAGGTGATCCGCCTCGACGGCGCGCTGCGCATGGCTGCCAAATAAGGAGCAATGAACATGACCCTCGCCAATGACCCGATCGTAATCGTCAGCGCCGTGCGCACGCCCATGGGCGGCCTGCAGGGCGACCTCAAGAGCCTGACCGCGGCGCAGCTGGGCAGCGCGGCGATCCGCGCCGCCGTGGAGCGCGCCGGTATCGATGCCGCCAGTGTCCAGGAGGTGTTGTTCGGCTGCGTGCTGCCCGCCGGGCAAGGCCAGGCCCCGGCACGCCAGGCCGCCCTGGGCGCCGGCCTGGACAAGCACACCACCTGCACCACCCTGAACAAGATGTGCGGCTCGGGCATGCAGGCGGCGATCCTGGCCCATGACCAACTGCTGGCCGGCAGCGCCGAGGTGATCGTCGCCGGTGGCATGGAGAGCATGACCAATGCGCCCTACCTGCTGGACAAGGCCCGTGGCGGCTACCGCATGGGCCACGGCAAGATCATCGACCACATGTTCATGGACGGCCTGGAAGACGCCTACGACAAGGGCCGGCTGATGGGCACCTTCGCCGAGGACTGCGCGCAGAACGGCGCATTCAGCCGCGAGGCACAGGACAACTTCGCCATCGCCTCGCTGACCCGGGCGCAGGACGCCATCAACAACGGCCGCTTCGCTGCCGAGATCGTGCCGGTGGAAGTCACCGAGGGCAGGGAAAAACGCATCATCAAGGATGACGAACAGCCGCCCAAGGCGCGCCTAGACAAGATCCCGCAGCTCAAGCCGGCCTTCCGCGAAGGCGGCAGCGTGACCGCTGCCAACTCAAGCTCGATCTCCGACGGCGCCGCGGCCATGGTGCTGATGCGTCGCTCGGAGGCCGAGAAACGCGGCCTCAAGCCGCTGGCGGTGATCCACGGTCACGCGGCTTTCGCCGACACCCCGGCGCTGTTCCCCACCGCCCCCATCGGCGCCATCGACAAGCTGATGAAACGCACCGGCTGGGACCTGGCGGAGGTTGACCTGTTCGAGATCAACGAGGCCTTCGCCGTGGTCACCCTGGCCGCCATGAAGCACCTCGACCTGCCCCACGACAAGGTCAACATCCACGGCGGCGCCTGTGCCCTGGGCCACCCGATCGGCGCTTCGGGCGCACGCATCCTGGTGACCCTGTTGTCGGCTCTGCGCCAGAACAACCTGCGCCGTGGCGTGGCGGCCATCTGCATCGGCGGTGGCGAGGCCACGGCCATGGCCGTCGAATGCCTGTACTGAGGTGAGCCATGTTGGTAACTGACGAGCAACAACAGATCGCCGACGCCGTGCGTGCTTTCGCCCAGGAGCGCTTGAAACCGTTCGCCGAGCAATGGGACAAGGAGCATCGCTTCCCCAAGGAGGCGATCGAGGAAATGGCCGAGCTTGGCCTGTTCGGCATGCTGGTGCCGGAGCAGTACGGTGGTAGCGATACGGGCTATGTGGCCTACGCCATGGCCCTGGAAGAAATCGCCGCAGGTGACGGTGCCTGCTCGACCATCATGAGCGTGCACAACTCGGTGGGTTGCGTGCCGATCCTCAAGTTCGGCAGCGAGGCGCAAAAGCAGCAGTTCCTCATGCCGCTGGCCACGGGTGCGATGCTGGGCGCGTTCGCCCTGACCGAACCCCAGGCCGGCTCCGACGCCAGCAGCCTGAAAACCCGCGCGCGCCTGGAGGGCGACCACTACGTGCTCAACGGCAGCAAGCAGTTCATCACCTCCGGGCAGAACGCCGGGGTGGTGATCGTCTTCGCCGTCACCGACCCTGACGCCGGCAAGCGTGGCATCAGCGCCTTCATCGTCCCCACCGATGCCCCCGGCTACCAGGTGGCGCGGGTCGAGGACAAACTCGGCCAGCACGCCTCCGACACCTGCCAGATCGTCTTCGACAATGTGCGGGTGCCGGTGGCCAACCGCCTGGGCGAAGAAGGGCAGGGCTACAAGATCGCCCTCGCCAACCTCGAGGGCGGGCGCATCGGCATCGCCTCGCAGGCGGTGGGCATGGCCCGCGCCGCCTTCGAGGTGGCCCGCGACTACGCCAACGAACGCCAGAGCTTCGGCAAGCCGCTGATCGAGCACCAGGCCGTGGCCTTCCGCCTGGCCGACATGGCGACGAAAATCGCCGTGGCCCGGCAGATGGTGCTGCATGCCGCTGCCCTGCGCGATGCCGGGCGCCCGGCGCTGGTGGAAGCTTCGATGGCCAAGCTTTTCGCCTCGGAAATGGCCGAAAAGGTCTGTTCGGATGCCTTGCAGACGCTCGGTGGTTATGGCTATCTGAGCGACTTCCCGCTGGAGCGCATCTACCGCGATGTGCGGGTCTGCCAGATCTACGAAGGCACCAGCGACATTCAGCGCATGGTCATTGCGCGCAATCTTTGAAGGAGCAGTCTGCATGGCATTCGAAACCATCCTGTTGGACATCCATGGCAAGGTCGGCCTGATCACCCTCAACCGCCCGCAGGCGCTCAACGCCCTGAACGCGCAGATCGTCGGCGAGATCAACCAGGCCCTGGACCAGCTCGAGCGTGACCCGAACATCGGCTGCGTGGTGCTCACCGGCTCCGCCAAGGCCTTCGCCGCCGGCGCCGACATCAAGGAAATGGCCGACCTGAAGTACCCGCAGATCTACGTCGAAGACCTGTTCAGCGACGCCGACCGCGTCGCCAACCGGCGCAAGCCGATCATCGCCGCGGTGTCCGGCTTCGCCCTGGGCGGTGGCTGCGAGCTGGCGATGATGTGTGATTTCATCCTGGCCGCCGACAACGCCAAGTTCGGCCAGCCGGAAATCAACCTCGGCGTGTTGCCGGGCATGGGCGGCACCCAGCGCCTGACCCGCGCGGTGGGCAAGGCCAAGGCCATGGAGCTGTGCCTGACCGGCCGCCTGATGGGGGCCGAGGAAGCCGAACGTGCGGGCCTGGTGGCGCGCATCGTGCCGCAGGCCGAGTTGCTGGAGGAGGCGCTGAAGGTGGCCGCGACCATTGCCAGCAAGTCGATCCCGGTCAGCATGATGGTCAAGGAGAGCGTCAACCGCGCCTTCGAAGTGACCCTGAGCGAGGGCGTGCGTTTCGAGCGCCGGGTGTTCCATGCGGCGTTCGCCACCGAGGACCAGAAGGAAGGCATGGCGGCGTTCATTGCCAAGCGCGAGGCGCAGTTCAAGGACCGTTGAGGGCAGGGCGCTCTGCTGGGCGCCCCGCCTTTTTTCAGCGGTTGAAGAAGTACCTGGTCGCAGCGGCTACGGACACGGGGGCGCGGTAGACCTCCACAGCGCGGCCGCTGGCTGGGTCTGGCACGCTCTGGCCCCGTGCATGGCGTTGGCTGACCGTTTTCAGGTGGCCGGCGAGAAACTGCTCGCGCGGGGTGTCCAGCGCCGGGTAGTGGAAGTGGGCGTACCAGAGATCCTGCCCCTGGTGGCGGATGCTGTATTCGTCCAGGTAGTCGGCCGGGCGTCCCTTTACTTTCGCCAACAGCGTGCGGTTGCCGATGGCATGGATTGTCGCCTCGCCGCTGTCCACCAGGAATTGCACCTCGCCCATCCTTGGCCGCTGGCGCAAGGCGGCCTGGATACGCAGGCTCCTGGCTTGGTCGCCCAGGCTCAGGCTCAGGTCGTTCAGAGCCTTGGTGACCTGCGCCGCGTCCCGATCGCCGGCGGCTTCGTCACTCTGGTTGTCGGCGGTCAAGTGCCGCTCGATGGCATCCGCCTGCTCTATCAAGCGCTGTTGCTGGCTGCTCAGCAGGTCGTGGATTTCCACGGGCAGGTAACTGTCGCTGCGGGTGCCTTGCAACTGCGTGAGTTCGGCGCGGGCGCGGGACATCAGCTTGTCGCTGGCCTTGAGCAGTTTCTTCAAGCTGTCGCCATTGGGTTTTTGCGGGGATGGCGCGGGTGGGATCTCGACCCAACCGTCCTGTTCCTGGCGATAGGACCGTGTGCTGCCCTGGCCGTCAGCCTCGGGTATGTCGATGATCGAGGCGTCGCCCTCGTGGGGCACCCCGAGCAGCAAGCCGTGTTCGCTGGTCTCGATCAGGCCCGGTGTCCGCTGACGCAATTGCGACAAGGTGGTGGTGGCGGGGTAAGCCGGGTACTCGCTCAGTTCCAGGTGCACTTTTGCCTGGAGGTAGTCCAGGTCTTCATCGATCAGCGTCAGCAGCGGGAGCGAGTCTTCGTCCTGGGCCAGTGCCTTGAAGTTACCCAGTTGTCGCCTGGCCTGGTTGAGCAGCTCGCCGATGGCCCTGAGCAAGCGCGAGGCAAGCTCGTCGCTGGGCTGATCGAGGCTGGCCAGGCGCTTGAGCTGGGCTACGACCAGGGCAACGTTGGCGTTGGCGCGCTTGAGCCAGAAACCTCGGGGCCTGAGCTCGCCATCCTTGAACGGGTGCAGCACGAACAGGCGGTTGAACCGATTCTCCAGGCGCCGGTAGCGACTGTTGATCCGGTACTCGGGGCTCGGCCATGACTGGTTGATTCGATCGAACATGGCCTGGATGCTGTCCTGGCCGCGGTTGGTCAACTTGTTCATTTCCTGATGCAGCTCATGCATGGCATCGGCGTTGGCCACCATCTGGTCGATCAGGGGCGACAGGCTGGCCAGGCGCGTGCTGTAGATGTTCAGGTCTGTCGGCGACATGTGCGCCTGGTGTTCTTCGAGAAACCGTGCCAGTTGCGTGCGCGCGGGGGCGTACAGGCGGTGCAGCGTCAGGTTGACGAGGCGCTCGCTGAATGTGCGCTGGGACAGGGCGTTGGCACGCTCGATCTTGAAGTTGGGCCGAGGCTGCAGGGCGTTGTACTGGTTAAGGCGCTGCAACTGCAGCGCCCAATGCGCGGATACACGCTGACAGCTTTGCAGGTAGCTTTGCAGCACCTCAGGGTCGCTGTCGTCGCTCAAGGTTCGGGCGCTGGCATTGATGGCCCGCAGTTGCTCGAGACCCTCTCGGGTCGCCTGGCCGATGCTTTCGTCCAGGGTGGCGAGGGTCTGCTTCTTTTCTTCGCGCAGTCTGGCGATACGTGACCCCGATGGCATGCCGCCGAGCAGGCGCAGGCGCAGGTCGAGCTGCCAGCGTCCCGCTTCGTCACGCATGAGCCATGGCCCGAGTATCTCCTCGGCGGTGTCGCTGACAATCCGTGGCTGTTCGGTGGAATCATCCAGCACCACGCGATAGACCGCGCCCTCGAGCTGTACCCAGAACTTGTCCCGTGCCAGGTACAGGCCGGCCAGCGGGCCATACGGAATCGGGGTGCCGAGGGTATGCAGCGGCTCTTTGCCACGCAGCTGGGTCAAGGTGGCGCGTTGCGTGGCGCTAAGGCTGCGGCTGGCGTGCGACCAGTGGAAGTTCAGGGTGGTCTCGGGCGTGTCGATCTCGACCAACGGTGCCATCGGTATGGGTGTCGACTGGGCCGGCAGCGAGGCTTCCTGGCCTTCCTCGAGCCGCGACTGCAAGGCGGTGTGGGAAAGCAGCAGCAGGGCAATATTCACCAGCAGGTTGACCATGGCCAGGCGATGCCCGCTGGGGTCGCGGGTACTGTCGGATTCGAAGAGCTGGGCGAGGGCGATCTCCATCTGGGCCAGCCATGCCACTTTACCCAAGGTGCTCCCGGCCAGTGGCAGCACAGTGTTGAACAGTAGCCAGCCTAGTTGCAGGCGGCTGTTCCAGCGGGTTTCGGCGGTGGTTGCCGAATGGGCCGCGAAGCGCTGGATCGATTCCTCGACGCTCGCCAGGTAGATGGCCTGGCCAATGTCGACGACGGCGGGGGCGACGTTCAGCGAGGCCGGCGCAGGGCGGCCGAAGGGTACGGCGAAGGTATCGTCCAGCGGGTAGAACAGGTGCGGCTCGGTGATCCCTCCATGGTCGTAGACTCGGCGTGCCTCGGCGGGCAGACGGGCCAGCAGGTCGTCCTGCAGCTCGCCAGGCGTGCCCATCGCCACCAGCAGTGCCAGTCGATCGTCGAATTGTTGCAGCGGTTGGGCATGCAGCGGACGGTAGAGCAGGCAGGGGCCTTTCTCGGGGCTTGCCGCTTCGATCAACCAGGTGTTGAGCAGCATGTCGGGGGCTGCGTCTGTGCGCCGGAGCAGTCCCAGGGGGCGCAAAACCCAGTGGTCGGCGTCGTCCTCGACGGCGGGCGTGAAGATGTCGCCTACCCGCTCGACGCAGTCCTTGCTGATACCTTGGTCACGCAGGTGCAGCTCCATGGCCAGCGCCGGCAGCTGGTTGCGCAGCTGGGCGCCGAGCAGTGCCTGGCGCTCCCGCTTGCCTGCCGCGTCATCGAGCAACTTGTCGCGCAACATGGCCGGGTAGCTGCTGCCGATGTCCAGCTCGCTGACGATCCGCTCAATGTAGCTGCGGCTCAGCCAAGCTGGCAGGGAGGCGCCATCGCTGGCGCTCAGCTCCACGCGCCCGGGCTTGAGCAGGCCGAGGTTGCCGATGGCCAGGTCGGCCAGGCTGAACTCGACCCGGTGGGGGGTGCCGGTGATTATCAGGTTGTCCTGGCCGGCCAAGGCGCCGGCGTGGGTCTGCAGGTTGACCACCCGGATGGCCTGCGGGTCGATGTTGTTGTCGGGGTGGTCGGTGTTCAGGCGCAGGGCCAGCTGCCGATTGGCATACGCCTGGGCGGTATCGATGCCGTCGAGCCAGAACCTGCCCTGGGCATCCTTGTAGCCTTGCGCGACGTCGACCAGCATGCGCGCATAGTGCAACTGGTTGCCGTCGGAGGCGTTCTGCAGCCAGTCCGGCAGGCGCTGGGCGAGGGTCTTGCGCTGCCTGCGCTCGTCGCGGTTGCACAGCTCTACCATCGAGGTCAGGCGATCCAGGTTGTGGCTGAGCGCCAAGGCATGGCCTTGGCTGAAGTACTGTTGCGAGCGGCTGTGCAGTACTTGCAACTGCTGGTGCAACAGGCCCAGCGCCTGGATTTCGAAGGGGACGTCGGCGGTGGGCGCGAGCTGAACCTTGTGCGGGCCCGGTATCGGGCTCTCGGGCCACAGGCGAGCGATGATATCGAGCATCGCCCGCCGCGAGGGAAGGCCAGGAGCTTGCCGACCAGGGTGTAGAGCAGGGTGACCGGTGTGTCGCCGCCGTGTTCGAGCAACAGGGCGCTGCCCAGATCGAGGTCGATCTTGCCGTTGTCCGACAGGTCGGTCTGCAGGTGGGTGATGGTCGAGCTGTTGTGCTGTCCGGCCTCGCCGGGCACGTTGCGCAGTTGGTTGGCGAGATCTATCCCGCTGCTGGTCAGGCGGCCATCGTCCTTGCGACTGTCGATGGCATGGCCGAGCTGCTGTTCCAGGTAACGGGCGTACCACTGCCAGGGCGTCTGTCCGCTGCTGTCGAATGTGCTCCAGTACTGCACCAGCTCCTCGCGGTGGCGTTCGACGACGAACGGCCCACATTCGTTGATCAATAGCTCGACCGGATGCAGGTCGATATCCAGCGCATGAGCCGGATCGTCGAGTGGGTGGCTGCTGATGAAGTCCTCGCCTTCGGTCAGATTGAGCGTTGCGCGCCGGCAGAAGCGCTCGATCAATACCATCGACAGCGGCCTTATCCAGGCATTGGCGCCACGCACAGGTCGGCTGATCAGGTAGAGGGCAAGGGGGTCGTGGCCATGACCGAGCTGGCGTTGCTGCCATTGCTCGACCAGCAGACGGCCAGCAACCGCGTGCAACACGGGGCGGTCCTGGAAGCGGCGGGCGACGGCGCAGTCCAGCGTGCTCAGTGCAACGATCCGTTGGTGCAGATCCATTAAGTGTGCTCCTTGATGATGTAACACACAGTTGGCCGCGGGTTGGCAAGGGCCAGGTGGTATTGGTTTGCCACCCTGTTCGAGCGCAGGCGGCATTCATGGGGGCGCGCGCCGGCATTTGTTGCGGCATATTGCGTAATCGAGCGCCGCAGCGGCGCCAGCCATAAAAAACACGGCACCAATGGGCGGATTCCTCGGTGTTTCGGTCAAATCCGCCGTCATTTCTGTTGCCCCTTGCCGCTTGGCACCTTAGACTTCCGCCCCCTGTAAAAGAGTGCCGGTTGGCGCTTGAAGAATTCCGCTGCCGATGAGCCATCATCGGCGGCACTCGAATCGCCCAAATGCACATTTTTTCATAGAGAAATCGATGACCAAGGAACAGTTGCTGGCCATGTCGGCCGATGACTACATGAATGCCGACCAACTGGTGTTCTTTACCAAGCTGCTGCAAGCGATGAAAGTCGAGACGCATGAGCGCATCGAACTCAACCGCACTGCCATCGAAGGCCTGGATACCCCGTCGGATCCGGCTGACGTGGCTTCGGTCGAGGAAGAGCGCACTTGGCTGGTCAACGCCATCGACCGCGATCAGCGCCTGCTGCCGCAGCTGGAGATGGCCCTGGACCGTATCGGTGACGACAGCTTCGGCTGGTGCGACGACAGCGGCGAGCCAATCGGCCTCAAGCGCCTGCTGATCAGCCCGACCACCAAGTACTGCATCGAAGCCCAGGAGCGTCACGAGCAGCTCGACCGCCACCAGCGGCAGATCTGACACTCGGCGCACTGCGCAAGGCCCCACGGAGCGATCCCTGGGGCCTTTGTGTTTTCTTGCCTTGCATCAAGCGTGATCGTCATACATCCAAGGGACTATGGATAGTGGCGTTATGGTGGCGTTTAATGGCGTCACAATAACGACACGCGGACGGACCACGAAGATGATGCGAGAAGGAACTCGGCTGGCTGTTGCCATCGCCTTGCTGCAGGGTGGCGTACTGTGCGCGCTGCTGACGGCCCAGGCTTACGCCGGGCTGGCGCTGTACCTGGCCTTGCCGTCGGCGCTGCTGGTGCTGTGGCTGCCGCATCTGCGGCGGGCACCGGTGACGACGCAGGTGCAGGCGGCTGCGCAGGACAATGACCTGATTGCGCAACTGGCCCGGGGCACCAGCCACAATGCGCTGTCGGCTGCGGCGGTGGCTTACTCGGTGCAGCAGCTGGCTGCGCGGGTGCAGTCGCAGCTGGGCGCCGCCGAGGAGATCGTCGGCAGCGCCGAGATCATGATCGCCACCGAACAGGCCAGTGCCCAGCTCAGCCACCAGGCCCTGGAAGCCGCGCGCTCGGCCCATGGCAGCAGTGTCGCCGGCAGCGCGGTGCTGGCCGAGTCGATCCAGTGCATGCACGACCTGAGCCAGCGCGCCACCGCCAGCCGCGAGCTGATCGAGGCGCTGCACCTGCGCAGCGAGGACATTGCCCGGGTGACTCTGGTGATCCAGGCCATCGCCAGCCAGACCAACCTGCTGGCGCTCAACGCCGCCATCGAGGCGGCGCGGGCGGGTGAGCACGGCCGCGGTTTTGCCGTGGTCGCCGATGAAGTGCGCGGCCTGGCCGGGCGTACCGCCACCGCCACCCAGGACGTGGGGCAGATGGTGGCCGATATCCAGGAACGCACCGCCCAGGTGGTCACGCAGATCCGTGCGTTGGCCGATGACCTGGGCAGTGGTGTGGCGCAGGTGGAGCAGACCGGCGGGCAACTGGCGCAGATCGCCGGCCTGGCCGCCAGCGTTGAAGGGCAGGTCGGCGCCATTGCCGCGGGCACCCAGACCAATCGTACCCAGCTTGACACCCTGTTCCAGGCGGTGGCGCAGGTGCGCAGCGACCTGGCGGTGAGCGACCAGCAAACACGGCGCCTGGCCCAGGCCGCGGTGCAGATGGAAGGGCAGGTCGAGCACCTTAGCGAGCGCCTGGCCGAGGTCGGGCTGGACGCCTATCACCAACGGGTGTTCGAGCTGGCGCAAGGTGGGGCACGGCATATTGGCGAACGTTTCGAGGCTGACATCGATCAGGGGCGGGTGACGCTGGAGGATTTGTTCGACCGCCAGTACCGGCCGATTGCCGGCATGCAGCCGCCACGTTTCAGCACGCGCTTCGACCACTACACCGACACGGTATTGCCGCAGATCCAGGAACCGCTGCTGCTGCATGAGGGGCTGGTCTATGCCATCGCCTGTACCCAGCAGGGCTATGTACCGACCCACAACAACGCCTTCAATCAGCCACTGACCGGCGACCCGGTACAGGACACGGCGCATAACCGCAGCAAGCGTACCTTCGACGACCGGACCGGCATCCGCTGCGGCAGCCATCAGCAGCGGGTATTGCTGCAGACCTATACCCGCGACACCGGTGAGCTGATGCATGACCTGTCGGTGCCGATCTACGTCAAGGGGCGCCACTGGGGGGGCCTGCGCCTGGGCTACCGCCCCGAACCCGGGCTTGATTGAGCCGATTTGTTGCCTTTGATGCAACACAGCTCTACCTGCATGGGCTTTTTCCTGGAGCCAGCAGGACGTATCATGGTCATATCGTTAGGTTGCTAATTAAATTCCGGAGGGAATTATGAATAGCCAAGTCGATGTGGCAGTGATGATCGGCACAGGTGTTCCAGCCTCTTTGCAGGCGTTGGGCAAGCGGGTGTGCTGGGTGGTACTGGTCAATGGCGAACGGCGTGGCACCGCCTTTGCCAGCCGTGGCGAAGCGCTGGAGTGCCAGGCCGCCTGGTTGGCGCAGTTGGCGCGGGGCGAGGTGGCCTGAGGGCGTCAACCTTCCAGTTGGCGGGCCAGCTCGCAGGCGTCCTGATGGCGTTGGCGAAAGCCCCTGACCCTGCCTGTGGTGCTTTCGGTGATATGAAAGAATGCGACACCGGCAGGCACGACGATGAAGCGCGCCTGGTTTGGCGGGGTGAACTTGAAGGAAATGTGCTGCGCCTCTCGACGGATTTCAGTGTTTTCGGGCATATTCGTTCTCCTGTAATGCGCGACCGAAGGCCAGGCCTGTTTCCTTGAGGGACCTGTCGCTGGCTGTCGCATCTTTTCTGGCAGTTTTGATGTCAGACATTACGGTTCCCATTATGGAATCACGCCAAAGCTTACCCCGCGCGCCCGAACGATGGCTGAGTGAAGAATTTCCTGCTTATCGCTTGGCCCGTCTCGCGTGGATAATCGGTGGTGTGGTTGCTAAGTCCTGTGGACGTTGACTTGAAAAGGCTGGCACCTGGCGCGATAACGCGGCCGGGTGATGGCCTGTAGTAATTGATGTGAGGAGCTCTTCATTGGCAGTCAGTACTCTGGATACCCATGCGTTGTTTGCCCTGGGCGATTTGCGCGCCAAGCTGGTCAAGTTGTTCAACGGGCGGTTCATCTACGTTACCGAGCAAAACCCTGAAGGCCTGTACATGGCCGAGATCGACCCCGACGGTGCCATGGTGGTCGACGACAAACAGCGCCTGGAGCTGAAAGTGGGCGACCACTTCCGCGCGGCGGTGCTGCCCAGCCGTGAAGGCGGCAAGCTGGAACTGCGTTTTCGTGAGATCAAGTTGAATGTCTACGGGCAAGGCGACTATGCCTTTGTCCGCGTGCCCGAGGGTGAGGGCATCGTGTTTCGCGAGGGGCAGGGCGTGATGTTGGTGTTCGCCGCGGAACAACAGGTACAGGAAGGCCTGGGCAAGCTGCTCAAGGCTGTGACCGGCAAGGTCGCCAAATGGCGCAAGGGCGAACTGACCACCTTCAAGGCCAGCGAATGAGTGACCTGGCGGCGCCAGGCTCGCGTGCCGACTTTCACCGCCGTCACCAGGCCCAGGCCATTGCCCAGGCCGAGCAATTGCTGGCGCGTCGCGAAGCACTGCAGGGCGCCTGGCTGGCCTGGGTAGCCGGCGAGCTCTACCAGCTCAGCCCACCGCCCTATGCGGCGATGGTGCGGCGTGAACTGCAGCGTCTGGCTGGCGGCTGAGCCGGCTACCCGTTCAGTTGCCCCGGTCGCGCCCGCTGCTGACTTCCTCCGGTACATCCTCGCCCGAGGTGCGCTTGCGAAACAGCGCCGCCCGGGCCAGCAGCAGGGTGGTGACCGGCACGGTGATCGACAGCAGGATCGGGATCAGCCAGGCATGCAGCACCGGGCTCTGCTTGAGCGCTGAGAAGTACAGGATCGACGCCAGTGCCACGCACCAGGCGCCGATGGTCGAGGCCAGCGCGGGCGGGTGCATGCGCTGGAAGTAATCTTTCAGCCGCACCAGGCCGATCGCGCCGATCAGGGCGAACAGGCTGCCGAAAAGCAGCAACGCCGAAACCGTCAGCTCCAGCCAGAACGGCAATACCAGGGTTTCACTCATTCGATCACCTCGCCTCGCAGCAGGAATTTGGCCAGAGCGAACGAGCCGACGAAGCCGAACAGGGCGATCAGCAGGGCGCCTTCGAAGTAGGTGTCGCTGGCGTAGCGGATGCCCAGCACCAACATCATCAGCATGGCCAGGATGTACAGGTAGTCCAGCGCCAGCACCCGGTCCTGGGCGGAGGGGCCGCGGAACAGCCGGATCAGTGCCAGGCCCATGGCCAGGGCAAAGATGAACAGGCTGGCGAGGACGGCGTTGGCAAGCAGGCCGCTCATTCGAAAATCTCCATCAGCGGGCGTTCGTAGGTGTGCTTGAAGTGCTCGATGAACGCCGCTTCGTCGTCCAGGTCGAACACGTGCAGCAGCAGCACGCTGCGGTCCAGGGCCAGTTCCGACCAGACCGTGCCCGGCACCACCGTGGTGATCATCGACAGTGCCGCCAGGCCATGGGCATCGCGCAGCGCCAGCGGGATGTGGACGAAGGCCGAGCGTGGTGGGGTGCTGCCGGCGCGCAGCACGCCACGGGCCACCAGCAGGTTGGAGACGATCACATCGATGCCCACCCGGCCGATCAGCCGGGCGACCACCAGTGGCCGGCGGATGTGGGCATGCTGCGGGCGCAGGGGCGCCATCAGGATCGGCGCGAGGATGCCCAGGGCGGCGCCCAGCAGCAGGTTGCCTGGGCTGATCGACAGGTTCAACAGCAGCCACAGGACGAACAGCGAAAGCGACAGTAGCGGCGCGGGGAACAGGCGGTTCATGGTTGCACCTGCGCATTCAGGGTAGTCGGGCCAGGCACTGGCCGGGTGGCCATGACGGCCTGGATGTAGGCGTCGGGTGCTTGCAGGCTGGCTGCGGTGTCCTGGGTGTAGCGCAGCAGCGGTTCGGCCTTGAAGCTGAGGAAAATGCTCAGGCCCAGCAGGATGACGATGGGCAGGCATTCATAGCGGCGCAGCAAGGGTGACTGGCGCTCCTCGGGCTTCCAGAAGCGCTGGATGCCGACCCGGCCAAAAGCAATCAGCGAAGCCATGCCGGACAGGATCAACAGGGTGACCAGCGTCCAGCCGGCGGTGCCCAACGGCTGCCCCGGTGCGACACCCAGCCCTTGCGGATTGAACAGCGCGCTGATCAGGTTGAGCTTGCCGATAAACCCCGACAGTGGCGGCATGCCGATGATCAGCAGGGCGCAGGCGATGAAGCACAGGCCAAGGAAGGCCATGGTCCAGGGGATGATCTGGCCGATCACTGCCTTCTGTTCGTCGTCCAGGTTGATGCCCTTGGGCGGGTGCAGCGACTCCAGCGGCGATGGCATCGCATCCTCCTCTTCGTCCAGCGGCGCCTCGTTGGCCGAACGCGAACGCTCGACCAGTTCGGCCAGCAGGAACAGCGTGCACAGTGCCAGGGTGGAGCTGGCCAGGTAGAACAGCGCGGCGCCGGTCAGTACCGGTTGACCGAAGCCGATGGCGGCCATCAGTGTGCCGGCTGACACCAGGATGCTCAGCGCCGCCAGCCGCTCAAGGCGCTGGGCGGCCAGGATGGAGGCTGCGGCCACTGCCAACGTCGCCAGGCCGCCATACACCAGCCACTCGCCGCCGAAGTTCGCCGATGCGCCGGCCTGCCCGGAGAACAGCAGGCTCCACAGGCGCAGCACGGCATACAGCCCGACCTTGGTCATGATCGCGAACAGCGCCGCCACGGGTGCGCTGGCCGAGGAGTAGGCCGGTACCAGCCAGAAGTTCAACGGCCAGATCCCGGCCTTGGCCAGGAAGGCAATGGCGAGAATTGCAGCGCCCGCATGCAGCAGGCCACGGTCGGCTTCCGGTACCAGCGGCACCTTCAGCGCCAGATCGGCCATGTTCAGTGTGCCGGTCACGCCATAGAGCATGGCCGCGCCTACCAGGAACAGCGACGAGGCGAACAGGTTGATGGCGATGTAGTGCAGCCCGGCCTTGACCCGCGCGCGGCCCGACCCATGCAGCAGCAGGCCGTAGGAGGCCGCCAGCAGCACCTCGAAGAACACGAACAGGTTGAACAGGTCGGCGGTGAGGAAGGCGCCGTACAGGCCCATCAGCTGGATCTGGAACAGCGCGTGGAAGCTGGCCCCGGCGCCGTCCCAGCGGGCCCGGGCGAACAGCAGCGCGCAGCTGCCGACGATGCCGGTCAGTACCAGCAGCAGCGCCGAAAGGTGGTCCACCACCAGGGCAATGCCGAACGGTGCTGGCCAGTTGCCCGGCAGATACACGCCGATGGACTCGGCCTGACCCTGGGTACGCACCCACATCAGCAGGGTGACGGCGATAGCCAGGCCGGTGAAGGTCGACAACAGGTTCAGCCGCGCCTTCAGCCAGCGGTGCTTCTCGCCGATCAGCAGCATCAGCGCCGCAGTCACCAGCGGCAGCAGGATCGGCGCGATGATCAGTTGGTTCATCCCACTCATTCGTCACGCTCCCGGCCGTCCACATGGTCGGTGCCGGTCAGGCCACGGGAGGCCAGCAGTACCACCAGGAACAGTGCGGTCATGGCGAAGCTGATGACGATGGCGGTGAGCACCAGCGCCTGGGGCAGCGGGTCGGTGTAGTGCAGCAGATCCTGGGTGACGCCGTCCTTGATGATCGGCTCTTTGCCGATGAACAGGCTGCCCATGCTGAAGATGAACAGGTTGACCCCGTAGGACAGCAGGCACAGGCCCATGATCACCTGGTAGGTACGCGGGCGCAGGATCAACCACACCCCCGAGGCGGCCAGCACGCCGATGGCGACTGCAATGACTTCTTCCATCAGGCGGCTCCTGCTTGGCTGGATTTGCCGGGATTGCCCGGGCGATAGGCACGCACCGACTGGTGCGCCAGCGCGGTGAGGATGAGCAGTGTCGAGCCGACCACCACGGTGAATACGCCGATGTCGAAGAACAGCGCGCTGGCCACGTGCACGTCACCCAGCAGCGGCAGGTGCAGGTGGGCGGTATGGGTGGTCAGGAACGGGTAGCCCAGGCCGATGGCGCCAGCCCCGGTGAGGGTGGCGCAGAGCAGGCCGGTGCCCATCCAGCGCAACGGACGCAGGCTCATCTGCGCCTCGACCCACTGGGTGCCGGCGACCATGTACTGCAGGATGAACGCCACGGACATGACCAGGCCGGCGACAAAACCGCCCCCCGGCTGGTTGTGGCCACGCATGAACAGGTACATCGACACCAGCAGGGCGATCGGCAGCAACAGACGCACCAGGGCGGCCGGCACCATCATGAAGCCCAGCGCGGTGTCGGTGGCGTGGCGCGGGTTGACCAGGTCGGTGACCACGTCCGGCGCCAGCTGGCGCTGCTGGGCAGGCAGCTGCATGCTCTCCTTGGGCGGGCGGAAGCGGCGCAGCAGGGCAAATACGGTGAGTGCCACGGCCACCAGCACGGTGACTTCGCCGAGGGTGTCGAAGCCGCGGAAGTCCACCAGCATCACGTTGACCACGTTGGTGCCGCCGCCTTGCGGCAGGGCCCGGCTGAGGTAGAACGACGAGATGTCATTGGGCGTGGGGCGGGTGAGCATGGCGTACGACAACAGCGCCATGCCGCCACCGACCAGCACCGCCAGCACCAGGTCGCGCAGGCGACGCAGGCGTGCGCGGTCCTGGCTGCCGGGCAGTGGCGATACGCCTTCGATACGCCGGGGCAGCCAGCGCAGGCCGAGCAGCAGCAGGACGGTGGTCACCACTTCGACCGCGAGCTGCGTGAGGGCAAGGTCGGGGGCGGAGAACCAGACGAAGGTGATGCAGGTCATCAGGCCGCAGACGCTGACCATGATCAGCGCCGCGAGGCGGTGGTACTTGGCTTGGTAGGCGGCGCCGATGGCGCAGGCGATGGCGATCAGCCACAGCGCGACGAACACCCCCGAGCCTGGGATTTTCGGCCGGTCGCCCCAGCTCAGGCCGTTGTACAGCAGCGGCATGAGACCGGCGATGAAGGCAGCCAGCACCAGCATGAACAGTTGTGTCTGCAGGCGGCGGGTGGTCAGCAACCGCTCGATGTGCCGAGCCAGCAACATCAGGTGCACCAGGCCCTGCTCGAACAGGCGCTTGCCGTTGACGCGCCCGATCAGCGGTGGGTTGGCGAAGCGGCCGCGTTGCAACTGCTTGCGCAGCAGCAGGTAGAGGAGGATGCCGCCGCACATGGCGATCAGGCTCATCATCAGCGGTGCATTCCAGCCGTGCCAGACGGCCAGGCTGTATTCCGGCAGGGTGCCGCCGACCACCGGCAGGGCGGCCGCGGCCAGCAGCGGGCCGACCGATTGCGCCGGGAAAATGCCGACCACCAGGCAGGTGAGCACCAGCAGCTCGACCGGTGCGCGCATCCAGCGCGGTGGCTCGTGGGGCGTGTGCGGCAAGTCCTGGGCCGGCGGGCCGAAGAACACGTCGACGGTGAAGCGCAGCGCATAGGCCACGCTGAAGGTGCCGGCCAGGGTGGCGATCACGGGCAGGGCGGCCTCGACCCAGGCGGTGGAACTGATGAACACGGTCTCGGCGAAGAACATTTCCTTGGACAGGAAGCCGTTCATCAGCGGCACGCCGGCCATCGAGGCGCTGGCGACCATGGCCAGGGTGGCGGTGAACGGCACCAGGCGGAACAGGCCGCTCAAGCGGCGGATGTCACGGGTGCCGCTTTCGTGGTCGATGATCCCGGCGGCCATGAACAGCGAGGCTTTGAAGGTGGCGTGGTTGAGAATATGGAACACCGCGGCCACGGCGGCCAGCGGGCTGTTCAGGCCCAGCAGCAGGGTGATCAGGCCCAGGTGGCTGATGGTCGAGTAGGCCAGCAGGCCCTTGAGGTCGTTCTGGAACATCGCGGCGAAGGCGCCGAGCAACAGAGTGGCGGCACCAGCACCGCCAACGATCCAGAACCATTCCTCGCTGCCCGACAGCACCGGCCAGAGCCGGGCCAGCAGGAACACCCCGGCCTTGACCATGGTTGCCGAGTGCAGGTAAGCCGAGACCGGGGTGGGCGCCGCCATGGCGTGGGGCAGCCAGAACTGGAAGGGAAATTGCGCGCTCTTGCTCAGGGCGCCGATCAGGATCAGGGGCAGCAGCACCGGGTACAGCGCATGCTGGCGGATGGTATCGCCGGCAGCCAGGACCTTGTCCAAGTCGTAGCTGCCGACCACATGGCCGAGCAGCAGGGCCCCGACCAGCAGGCACAAACCGCCGGCACCGGTGACCATCAGCGCCATGTAGGCGCCACGGCGGGCGTCGGCGCGGTGGTGCCAGTAGCCGATCAGCAGGAAGGAGAACAGGCTGGTGAGTTCCCAGAAGAACACCAGCTGGATCAGGTTGCCGGAAATCACCAGGCCGAGCATGGCGCCCATGAACGCCAGGAAGAAGGCGAAGAAGCGCGGCACCGGGTCCTGGGGCGACATGTAGTAGCGCGCATACAGCGACACCAGGGTGCCAATGCCCAGCACCAGCAGGCTGAACAGCCAGGCGAAGCCGTCCATGCGCAGCACCAGGTTCATGCCCAGGCTGGGCAGCCACAGCAGCTCCTCGCGAATGACGCCACCGTCGGCGACCTGGGGGTACAGCAACGCCACCTGGACGGTGCCGACCAGGGCGACGAGCCCGGCGAGAATGGACTCTGCGTTGCGTGCGTTGTGCGGCAGGACAGCCGCCAGGCAACTGCCGATGAAGGGCAGAAGCAATAGCACAATCAATGACATAGCGTTCTGTTCTGAGAAGTTTGCCAAGGATCATACGTGCCGGGGTGTGTATCACCAACACGCAAGCGGTTGCAGGATCCTACAAATGTGCTGTGACAAGCTGTTTTTTTATAACAGTTTCTTACAAAGCATAGCGGGTGTTGGCCGTATCACAGCCCGGCTTCACGTTGACGCTGGTCTTCGTCCTGCAAGGCGGCGGCCTCGGCACCGCGACGGATCTTCAGCTCGCTGACCACCACCGCCAGCACGATCAGCAGCCCGCCGATCAGGGCTACCCCCGGTAGGCGTTCGCCGGCAATGCGCCCGACAACCCCGGCCCACACCGGCTCGCCGGCATAGATCAAGGTGGCGCGGGTGGGCGAAACCGACTGCTGCGCCCAGTTCATCGCCACCTGGATCACCGCGCTCATGGCGCCCAGGCCTACGGCGCTGACCAGCAGCAACCAGGAGAAGTCGGGGAGCGGCTCCTGGGTCGGCACTATCATCAGGAACGCCAGCGCCGAGGCAGTCGCCAGTTGCACCACGGTGACCCGGCGCACATCGACCTTGCCGGCATAACGGCTGATCAGGATGATCTCGCCGGCAATCGCCACGGCGCTGACCAGCGTCACCAGCTCACCTTCGCTGAAGTGCAGGCTGCCGCCTTCGGGGCCGGCCAGCAGCATCAGGCCGGCAAAGGCCAGGCAGATGCCCAGGCTTGGCATCAGCCCAGGACGACGGCCCAGTACCAGCCATTGCAGCAGTGGCACGAACGGCACGTAGAGCGCAGTGATGAACGCCGACTGGCTGCTGCTGATGGTCTGCAGGCCCATGGTCTGCAAGCCGTAGCCGAGCATGATCGACACGCCGATGAGCATGCCGGCCTTGAGTTCGGTGAAGGTCAGCCCAGGCAGCGAACGCGCCGACACCAGGCCGACGAACAATGCGGCGGCGGCGAAGCGCAGGCCGACGAAGAACATCGGCCCGCTGACGCTCATGACCGTGTGCACGATCAGGAAGGTGCCGCCCCAGAGCATGGTGATGAACACCAGCACCAGCTCGGCCTTGCTCAGGCGGAAGGAGACGGCGGGCTTGCTGTGGGTGGCTTGGCTCATGGGCTTGCGTGCTCGGCAGGGGCGGCGCACAATCCGCCGCAAAGTGGGCAGTATACTGCGCAACCCCTGTTAGTGAGCAATATAGTGCACAAAGAAACCGAACACCGTGCCTCGGTGTTGCAGCATGTCAGTCAGAATGTTCGTCGCCTGCGTGGCGACGCCGGCCTCAGCCAGGCGGCCCTGGCCGAGCGTTCCGGGGTCAGCCGGCGAATGCTGGTGGCTATCGAGGCAGGTGAGAAGAATGTCAGCCTGACTACTCTCGACTTGATTGCCGAGGCGTTGGGTGTGGCCTTCAGCACGCTGATCCAGGCGCCCGAGCAACGCGACCCGAGCCGCATCGACGAGCTGGCCTGGGCCGGTGAGCATCCAGGCAGCCGGGCGGTGCTGCTGGGCAGCAGCCCGGCCCGGCGCGAGGCAGAGCTGTGGGAGTGGACCCTGGCGCCCGGCGAGTGCTACGCCAGCGAGGCCGATGCGGCGGGTTGGAGCGAGCAGATCTACGTCGCCGAAGGGCAATTGACGCTGGTCATCGAAGGCGTCGAGCACCACTTGATGACCGGTCAGTTTCATGTGTTCCCCAGCAACTGCCGCTATGCCTATCGCAATGATGGCCAGCAGGCCGTGCGCTTCGTGCGCAATGTGGTGATCTGAGCGGTCAACCCTTGAGCAGTTCTTCGGTGCTGACCACCTTGGCGTAGGCGAAGGCCAGTGCGGCCATTGCCGAGGCGTGCACTTCGGCGGCTGGCACCTGCTTGCCGTCGAAGGCCAGCGGCAGGGTGGCGCAGGCGTCATGGGCCACGGTGACGTCATAGCCGTAGTCTGCGGCCGCCCGGGTGGCGGCATCGACGCACATATGGCTCATGCTGCCGGCGATGGTCAGCGCCTTGACAGCGTGCTGGTCGAGCAGCGCCTTCAGGTTGG
Source organism: Pseudomonas sp. EMN2 (assembly GCF_009650555.1). Taxonomy (NCBI): domain Bacteria; kingdom Pseudomonadati; phylum Pseudomonadota; class Gammaproteobacteria; order Pseudomonadales; family Pseudomonadaceae; genus Pseudomonas; species Pseudomonas sp. EMN2. The sequence goes on along the minus strand of NZ_VZZR01000072.1, from coordinate 7,315 downwards.
TGTCGCGAAAGCTGTTGACCTTGTGCTTGAGCACCACGGCCTCGCTACTGGCAGGTTCGACCTTGTGGTGAATGCGGGCACCGGCCGAGCCTGGGGTGAAGAAGGGCGCGTCGCTGCTCTCGAACTCGTGACGCACGTGGACCACCAGGTCGCCTCGTTGACGTGCAGCGTCGAGCAGCCGGGCGGCGTTGTCGGCGGCAGCCTCGGCGCCGTCGAGGGCCCATTTGCCGCCAGGGAAGTAGTCGTTCTGGATGTCGATGATGATCAGTGCCTGCTTGCTCATGGTGCCTCCTGCGGCAGTAGTGATGAACTGCTGATAGTTATAGGCTTGAACGATCGGATCGAGGATTGGCGCGAGCGACACAATGACGGCAAAAACTGACAGCCTGGAAATCGGCGTGCTGGTGTACCCGGGTGCACAGAGTGCGGCGGTGCATGGTTTGACCGACCTGTTCGCGGTGGCCAACCGGGTTGCGGCTGAACTGGGTGAGCACCAGTTGCCGCTGCTGCGTGTCAGCCACTGGCAGCTCGATGCCGCCGGGCAACTGCAGGTGATTCACGACAGCCTGCCGCAGGCCGGGCATGCGCCACGGGCCATGTTGATTCCCCCCAGCCTGGCCGCCACGCCTTCCGGCGAGCTGCTGGCCGCTCATCGTCCCGCACTTTGCGACTTGCATGGCCAAGGGACTGTACTGGCCTCGGTGTGCATCGGGGTGTTCCTGATAGCGGGCAGCGGCCTGCTCGACGGGCGTTCGGCCTGCACTCACTGGAACTACGCCCAGGCCTTGAGCGAGCGCTTCCCCAAAGTGCGTGTGGCAACCAGCCAGCCACTGCTGGACGATGGCGATATCGTCACCTCCGCCGGCCTGATGGCCTGGACCGACCTGGGGCTGCACCTGATCGAGCGCTTCCTTGGCCATACCCTGGCCCGTGAGACCGCACGCTACCTGGCGGTGGAGCCGGCACCGGCACCCGTGCCGGGGGCGTTGTTCACCCCGCGCCTGGAGCATGGCGACGAGGCGGTGCTGCGGGTGCAGCATTGGTTGCAGGGTGAACAGGCCCGTGACGCCGGCCTGGCCGATATGGCCCGCTGTGCCGGGCTTGAACCGCGCACGTTCCTGCGGCGCTTTCGCGCCGCCACCGGCCTGCGTCCCACCGAGTATGCCCAGCAAGTGCGGGTTGGCCGCGCCTGCCGGTTGCTGGAGTTCACTCGGCGCAGCGTCGACCAGATCGCCTGGGGTGTCGGCTATCAGGACCCCGGCGCCTTTCGCAAGGTGTTCCAGCGCCTCACCGGCATGACCCCCAGTGACTACCGGCGGCGGTTCGCGGTTGGCAGCGAGTGAGTGCTGGTTGTGCGGTGGACACGCCGTTACTGGGGAGGGCGCCTTCAAGGAGAAAGTCCTTGACCTTGAGTTAACTTGAGGTTTTAACCTGCGCGCCAATGGGCTGCATGTGGCCCAAGCTAGGAGACAGTCCATGGTGGTCAATGCCCATTCCCTGTGGTTCACCCAGATGATCGAGTACGACGTCCCGCCTGGGCATCAGCAGGCGCTGGCGCAGGCACTGGTCGCGCGCAGCGAGCACTTGGCGCAGTGCTGTGAAGGTTTGCAGGGCGTCAGCATCCAGGCCAGTGACGACGGCTGTCGGGTGCTCCAATACCTGCAATGGCAGTCGCGCCTTGTATGGGAGGCCGCCGTCAGCCGCTTCGTCGAGGAGCCGTTCCTCGAAATGTTGCGCCAACACCAGGCCCGAGGCGTCAACTTCGCGGCCTACCAGACCTTGCGTAGCCTGGTGCGGGGTGCCGATGGCGGCCTGCACTGCCAGGTCGGCGAGGCTCAGGCGTACCAAGGCGCGTAGTGCGGGTAGCGGTCCAGGCGTGCACCGATGACCATCTCGCTGACCCATGCGCTCAGCATCGCGCTGTAGGCTTTCTGGCTTTCTTCGCTCGATAGCGCGTGATCGGCGCCATCGACGGTGCGGTGGGTCAGCGAGTGTGCGCTGACGAACGCCGAGCGGTAGCTCATCAGGGTGCTGTGCGGCACATAGTCGTCCTGTTCGGACTCCACCAGCAGCACGTCGCCGGCAAACTCCGCGCAGGCGGCGAGGGCGCTGTTGTCGGCCGGGCTCAAGGCGCGCAGGCGATAGGCGTTGAGGCGTTGACGGTCCAGCGCCTGCTTGGGGCTGTTCCATTCATCGTCCCAATACAGGGCCGGCACCCTCAGCGCCAACCATTTCACCGCGCGGCGGCGGGTGAGCAGGGTGGCCAGGTAACCGCCATAACTGCTGCCGATGACGGCCATGGCGGCGGGGTCGACGGCGGGATGGCTGGCGAGGCGGTCGTAGGCGGCCAGCAGGTCGGCGAGGTTCTGCTCGCGGGTGACGGTCAGGCGTTGGCTTTGCGTCTTCTCGTGGCCGCGCAGGTCGAAGGTCATGCACACGCAACCCAGCCCGGTGATCTGTCGGGCCCGCGCCAGGTCGCGCTGCTGGCTGCCGCCCCAGCCGTGGACGAAGAGGATGCCCGGCATCTTGCTGCCGGGGCTGACCAGGGTGCCGGCGATGCTTTCGCCTTCGACGGCCAGCTCGATGGTTTCACTTTCGATGGTCATGGTCGCGGATCCGTGCATATTTGCTGAGTTGTCCCAGTTCACTGTCATGCCCCTGATAGAAAAGGGTGGCGTCGGCCGGGAGTTGGGCTTCGCCGAACACTTCGTGGGTGGATGCGCGCACTTGCTGCAGGGCCGGGTCGTCGGCAAAGGCCAGCAACGCGAGGATCTCGGCGCTGCTGGCTCCGCCCGGGCGCCACGACTGCTCCAGCACGCCGCTGCGCATGTGGCCGCGCGGGTCGGTGCCGCGGGCGATGTCGTAGTTGCGTCGGGAGGCGATGAAGCCAGGGAAGTGGCGTTCGGCAGCCTGCTCGTAGGCCATGGCCTGGGTGATGGCCAGCCGCAGAGGGTCTTCCAGCGGCAGCTGCAGCAGTTGTTGGTAGTCGCCGCGCACCACGTGCAGGTCGGACCCGCCGTACACCTCGGTGCCGGCGTGGTCGTGGGTGAGCTGCTGGGTGCCGTGGTAGCTAAGGGTGAGCCCGGCGACACGAACCTGACCGACGCTGAAGGTTTCGACGTCGCTCAGGTCTTCTTCCAGCACCAGGCCCCATACGGCGAGCTGTTGGTCGTCCATTGGCTGCAGCAGTGTTTCCAATGCTTCGAGCCGGGTGATGACCTGTTGGCCGCGACCGGCGCAGGCCAGCACGGGCTTGATGCGAATTCGGCCTTCGTCCAGTAGCAACGCGGCGGCACGGCGCGCGTCATCCTTGCTGAAGACGGTGTAGCCCCGCAGCAGGGCGTTGCTGGCATCCTGGGCGAACGCATCCGTCCAGCCCGGCGGGAAGCTTGCCCCGGCGGGCAGCGGATGGGAGATGGCCTTGGTGGCCATATAGGGGTGGCTGACCAATCCGCCGAACAGGTCGCGTTCGCTGTGGATGCCCAGCGGTGCGTAGCGTGCCGGGTCGATCAGGGTATCGGTGGCCAGGTAATAGTAGTGGGCATCGCCGGTTGGTGGTTGGCCAGGTTGGGCTCGCGGCAGGTTCAGCAACTGTGCAAGGCAGTCGGCCAGCTTGAGCTGGACGGCGTGTTCGTGCTCCGAAGTGTGCTCGCGGGTGTCGAGCAGTGCTACAGCGGTTTTCGGCTCGCGGGAGTGGGGCATGGGGGCCTCGCGTGCGCTGAAGTATGTATGGGCTGTGAAGGCATCAGCGGGGTAAAGTTCAGTGGGATTGATCGGCGGTTTGCAGGGGGCATGGGGCAAACCTGGCGCTGTTCCCGTCGTGAAGATTGCGGGCGGTGGCCGCCTGTTCCATTATCGACGGCCTGGATCAGTCGAGATGTGTCCGCAGGAGTGCGCATGAACAGTCAGTCCCCCCTTCAGGAAACCGTACCGGCGCGTCTGGCCCGTGTGCGTCAGGTCATGGCCCGCGAGGGGGTCGATGCCCTGTTGGTACCTTCCGCCGACCCGCATTTGTCCGAGTACCTGCCGGGCCATTGGCAGGGGCGGCAATGGTTGTCCGGTTTCCACGGTTCGGTGGGCACGCTGGTGGTGACGGCGGACTTCGCCGGGGTGTGGGCTGACAGCCGTTATTGGGAACAGGCGGATAAAGAGCTGGCGGGTAGCGGTATTGAACTGATGAAGCTGCGGCCCGGGCAGCCGGGGGCACTTGAGTGGTTGGGCGAGCATGTCCAGGGCACGGTCGCCGTGGACGGTGCGGTGATGGCTTTGGCTTCGGCGCGTCAACTGGACGAGCGCTTGCAGGCCCGGGGTGTGAGCTTGCGTACCGATCTTGATCTGTTTGAACAGGTCTGGACTGATCGACCGCCCCTGCCGGGTAATCCGGTGTATCAGCACCTGGCGCCGCACGCCACGGTCAATCGCGCGCAAAAGCTTGCCGAACTGCGTAGCACGCTGCAGGACAAGGGCGCCGACTGGCATTTCATTGCCACGCTCGATGACATTGCCTGGCTGTTCAACCTGCGGGGCAGTGATGTGTCCTACAACCCGGTGTTCGTCTCCTTCGCCCTGATCAGCCAGAGCAAAGCCTGCCTGTTCGTGGGCCGCGACAAAGTCGACGACCATTTGCGCCAGGTGCTGGCCGCCGATGGCATCGAAGTGCGCGATTACACCGAGGTGGGCAGCGCGCTGGCGGCAATCCCCGCGCAAAGCAGCTTGATGGTGGACCCGGCGCGGGTCACTCGCGGCTTGCTTGACCATCTTGCGCGCCAAGTAAGGCTGATTGAAGCCATCAACCCCACGACCTTGAGCAAGTCACGCAAGGGGGAGGGGGATTTGGCTCACATCCGCAAGGCCATGGAGCAGGACGGCGCGGCGCTGTGTGAATTCTTTGCCTGGTTCGAAGCCCACCAGGGGCAGCAGGTGATCACCGAACTGACCATCGACGAGCAGCTGAGTGCGGCGCGTGCCCGGCGGCCTGGCTTCGTATCCTTGAGCTTCTCGACCATCGCGGCCTACAACGCCAACGGTGCCATGCCCCATTACCATGCCACTGAGCAGTCCCACGCAGTGATCGACGGCAATGGCCTGTTGTTGATCGATTCGGGCGGCCAATACCTGGGGGGCACCACCGACATCACGCGCATGGTGCCCATCGGTGAGCCCAGCCATGAGCAGAAGGCCGATTGCACGCGGGTGCTCAAGGGCATGATCGCGCTGTCACGGGCGAAGTTCCCGCGCGGCATTCTTTCACCTTTGCTCGATGCCATCGCGCGGGCGCCGATCTGGGCCGACCAGGTCGATTACGGGCATGGCACCGGCCATGGTGTGGGCTACTTCATGAATGTGCACGAAGGGCCGCAGGTGATTGCCTATCAGGCGGCAGCCACGCCACAGACGGCGATGCAGTCGGGGATGATCAGCTCGATCGAGCCTGGCACCTACCGGCCAGGGCAGTGGGGGGTGCGGATCGAGAACCTGGTGGTCAATCGCGAGGCGGGCAGCAGTGCGTTTGGCGATTTCCTCGAGTTCGAAACCCTGACCTTGTGCCCGATTGATACTCGCTGCCTGCTGCGCGAGGGGCTGGGCAGCGAGGATATCGCCTGGCTCGATCGCTATCACCAGACTGTGCGGGAGCGGCTATCGCCGCTGCTCCAGGGTGATGCGCTGGCGTGGCTGGAGCAACGCACGGCACCGATCTGACAGCAACGAAAAGGGCAGCCCGGAGGCTGCCCTTTTCATATCTACTTGCAGATCACGATCATGCTGCGGCTGGTATAGCCGGCGGGGTTGATGCCGAAGATATAGTCACCGGGCTCTTCATCGCTGTCGCCAGAGCGGGCGATGACTTTATAGCCTTTGCTGCTACAGGAGCTTGCGGCTTTGCTGTAGCACTTGTCCCACGACGAAGAGAGGCCCGAGCAGTTGATGTGCAGGCCCTTCTTCCCCCGCTTCACCTCGGTCTTGGCAGTCGCGGCACATCCAGCAATGGCCAAGATGGCCAGGATGAGAAAAATACGTTTCATTCCTGTCCTTATGCGGGCCCGGTTACATGCCTGGGCCTGTCGTCAGCGCTTCGAGTCTTCCCTGAGATTTCCCTGCGTCCTTTTGCAGCCAAGTAGATAGCGTCTTGATTATGATTTTGTGACAGCTTAATCAGCCCGCGGGAGCGGTACAAGGCCAGGCATGTTTTAAATGCAAATATTTCTCAAATCAGTCGGCGGCCACGGCGGGTGCTGTTTCGCGTCTCATCGACAGTGTTGCGCCGACCGATGCGGTGATGATGGCGAGGATGGCCAGCCATTGCCAGGTGGTGAGTTTCTCGCCCAGGAACAGCAAGCCTGAAAGGGCCCCGAATGCCGGTTCGATGCTCATCAGGGTGCCGAATGTGCGTGCGGGCATGCGGGTCAGGGCGACCATTTCCAGGCTATAGGGGAGCGCTGTCGACAGAATCGCGACGCCCAGTGCCACAGGTAGCAACGCCGGTGTGAGCAGTGCGCTGCCGGCATGGACGATGCCGATGGGGGCAACGAATAGCGCGGCGATCACCACCCCCAGTGCGGCAGTCTGGATGCCGTTTTCGGCGCCCGCGCGTTGGCCATATAGAATGTAGAGCGCCCAACATACACCTGCCCCCAGTGCATAGCCGGCACCCAACGGGTCGAGGCTGGCGCCGGACTGGCCGACGGGGATCAGGAGCAGCAGGCCGATTACCGCCAGGCCGATCCAGACAAAGTCCAGCGCCCGGCGCGAGGCCCAGAGTGCTACGGCCAGTGGGCCGGTGAATTCGAGTGCCACGGCGATCCCCAAGGGCACGCTGCGTAGCGACATATAGAAGAGGAAATTCATTCCACCCAGGGCCATGCCGTAGATGATCACGCTGCGCAGGGTGCTGGCGTCCAGCCGTGCCCGCCAAGGGCGCAGCAGCAACAGCATGATGATGCTGGCGAAGATCAGACGCAGGGTGGTGGTGCCTTGTGCGCCTACGACAGGGAACATGCTTTTTGCCAGTGAGGCGCCGGACTGGATGGAAGCCATGGCGATCAACAGCAGGCCGATGGGGAACAGGGTGGCGGCCAGGCTGCGTTGGGGGGTGTTCATTATAGGGGGAGGGTCCATGGTTGCGCGGCGGGGTGAGCAATATAGTGCGCAATTTGCGGTGCGGTGTGCAAGGGATGGTTATGGTTCGTGCGAACAGCGGGCGTTGCTGGTTTGGTGTTTCCTCTATATTTCAATTTCCTGAAATTAAAGGTTGACGGGGTTTCAGATCCCCTTATAATGCGCCCCACTTCCAGCGACAACGGAACGCAAAACTCCT
>NZ_VZZR01000071.1:0-16064 GCF_009650555.1 Pseudomonas sp. EMN2 | reverse complement strand
GGGTAAACCCGCTCCCACAGTTTGTTTCGGGCCAGTCTCTCCTGTGCCATCACCTGGTCCGCCTTGTTGGTACGACGCGGTTTCGGTGTGGGCGTTGCCGCCGCCCCACATGACTCAAGGCATGCACCAAGGCGGGCTGCGGTACCCTCACAGGAATAATTGGCCCGAAATAAACTGTGGGAGCGGGTTTACCCGCGAAGCGCCGCGCGGGCGGCGCTCGATCTCATAGGCGCTGCAAAATCATCGGCGAGCACTTGATGGCCCCCATGCAATCCCAAGCCAGCCCCGACTACCCCACACTCCCGATAAAATTCGCCAGCTCCGCCGTCTTCGGCGCATCGAACAAGGTCTTCGGGTCGCCCACCTCATGCACCTTGCCCTGGTGCATGAACACCAGCTTGTCCCCCACCTCCCGTGCAAAGCGCATTTCATGGGTGACCATCACCAACGTCATGCCCTCCTTGGCCAACCCCCTCACCACGCCGAGCACTTCACTCACCAGCTCCGGGTCGAGCGCCGAGGTGATCTCGTCGCACAGCAGCACCTTGGGCGACATCGCCAGCGCCCGGGCAATCGCCACGCGCTGTTGCTGGCCGCCGGACAGCTGGTCGGGGTAGGCATCGAACTTCGCTTCCAGCCCTACCCGCTCCAGCATCTTGCGCGCCAGTTGCCGGACCTCGGCCTTGGCCGTCTTCTTCACCAACTGCGGCGCCAGCATCACGTTCTCGCCCACGCTCAGGTGCGGGAACAGGTTGAACTGCTGGAAGATCATCCCGACTTTCTGGCGCAAGCTGCGCAAGTCGGCACGGGCCGCGTCCAGGTACTCGCCGTCGACTTCGATCACCCCGTCATTGATCGACTCCAGCCCGTTCAGTGTGCGCAGCAAGGTGCTCTTACCCGAGCCGCTACGGCCGATGATCGCCACCACTTCGCCTTCCTCGATGCGCAGGTCGACCCCCTTGAGCACGTGGTTGTCACCGTAGTACTTGTGCAACGCAGAAACGCTAACCAGCGACATGCAGCCTCCTCTCCAGGTGGCGGGCACCCAGCGACAGTGGAAAACACAGGATGAAATAGCCCAGCGACACCAGGCCGTAGATCAGGAAAGGTTCGAAAGTGGCGTTGGCCAGCATGCCGCCGGTCTTGGTCAGTTCGGTGAAGCCGATGATCGAGGTCACGGCCGTGCCCTTGACCACCTGCACCGAAAAGCCCACGGTCGGCGCCACGGCCAGGCGCAGCGCCTGGGGCAGCACCACATGGCGCAGTTGCTCGCCGCGACTGAGCGCCAGGCTGGCGCTGGCCTCCCACTGCCCGCGCGGGATCGACTCCACGCAACCGCGCCAGATTTCGGCGAGGAACGCACTGGTGAACAGCGTCAGTGCCACCGCCGCCGCCGCCCAGGCCGACACATCGATGCCGAACAGGGCGATGCCGAAGAACACCATGAACAGCTGCATCAGCAGTGGCGTGCCCTGGAACAGCTCGATGTAGCCACGGGCCGCCAGCCGCAAAAAACCGTTGTCGCTGATCCGCGCCAGCAGCATCAGCAAGCCCATGACGCCGCCGCAGACGAACGCCACCAGCGACAACAGCAAGGTCCATTGCAACCCGGTAAGCAGGTTGCGCACGATGTCCCACAAGGTGAAATCCATCAGCGTCTCCCCACGATCACGCGCCGGCCAAACAGGTTCAGCAATTGCCGAACGCCAATGGCCATGGCCAGGTACAGCAAGGTGGTGAACAGGTAGGTTTCAAACGCGCGAAAGTTACGCGACTGGATGAAGTTGGCCGCGAACGACAGCTCTTCGGTGGCAATCTGCGAGCACACCGCCGACCCCAGCATGACAATGACGATCTGGCTCGACAGCGCCGGCCACACCTTGGCCAGGGCCGGCCGCAGGATCACGTGGCGGAAGGTCTCGAAACGCGTCATCGCCAGCGCCGAGGCGGCTTCCAGCTGCCCGCGCGGGATGGCCTGGATGCCGGCGCGGATGATCTCGGTGGAATAGGCGCCGAGGTTGATCACCATGGCCAGCACCGCAGCCTGCCATTCGCTCATGCGCACGCCAAGGGCCGGCAAGCCGAAGAAGATGAAGAACAGCTGGACGATGAACGGCGTGTTGCGGATCAGCTCCACATACACCCCGAACAGCCAGTTGAACGGCCGCAGCTGCCAGGCCCGCACCACCGCGCCGAGGATGCCCAGGGCAACGCCTGCGAGGGTGCCGATCACGGTCAGTTCGAGGGTGAACAGCGCGCCCTTGAACAGCAGGTCGCCCTGCTGCATGGCGGCAGCGAAATCGAATTGATAGGCCATGGTTCAAGGTCACTCGAAATCGGCGGGCAACGGTTGCTTGAGCCACTTCTCTGCATTGCGCCCAAGGCTGCCGTCGGCCTTGGCCTGCACCAGGATCTCATCGACCTTGGCGCGCAGCGCCGGCTGCTCCTTGGCCATGCCCACGTATACCGGCGAGTCCTTGAGCTTGAGCTTGAGCACCGGCACCTTGGCCGGGTTCTTCGCCGCGATGGCCGACATCACCACGCTGCCGCTGGCGATCAGGTCGACCTGCCCGGACAGGTAGGCGGCGATGGTCGAGTTGTTGTCTTCGAAACGCTTGATGGTCGCGCCTTGCGGGGCCACCGCGCTGAGCTCCATGTCTTCGATGGCGCCACGGGTGACGCTGATGGTCTTGCCGTTGAGCGCATCGAGGGTGTCGATGCTGCTGGCTTCGGGGCCGAACACGCCAAGGTAGAACGGCGCGTAGGGTTTGGAAAAGTCCACGACCTTCTCGCGCTCCGGATTCTTGCCCAGGCTCGAGATCACCAGGTCGACCTTGCCAGTGGTGAGGAACGGGATGCGGTTGGTGCTGTTGACCGGGGTGAGGGCCAGTTTCACCCCGAGCTTGTCGGCCAACAGCTGCGCGGTGTCGATGTCCAGACCGCGCGGCTTGAGGTCGGGGCCGACCGAGCCGAACGGCGGGAAGTCCTGGGGCACGGCGACCTTCAGCACGCCACGCTGGCTGATGTCGCTGAGGGTGTCGGCGTGGGCGACGGTTTGCATCAGGGCACTGCCACACAGCAGTGTGGCCAGCAGGCATTTGCGCAGGTTGTTCATGGTCATGACCTCGGGTGGCGATGGGCTGGTGTTTGCCGAGCCCCTGCAGCCGACGTGCCATAACGCCCGCAAATCCGGGCAATTCGGCTGCAGGCCTAGTGCCTGGCGGTATTACTGGTCTGAACAGTTGGCCTTCACCGGGCCCGGCAACCCGAACAAAAATCCCCGTTAAATGGCAGCGCTCGAGCCCTTGCACCAGCACAGGGCCAAACTTGCATGCACGATGTAGAACGTCGTAAAACGGCAGCTTCTTTGACTGGATGGGTCTGTACCGATGCTCGATGCCCCCCTTCGCGGCGCCGTTCCCGAACTCGCTTTGCAGGCCATCCAGCGCCTGATCGACGAGGGTGCCTACCAGCCGGGCGACGCCCTGCCCGCGCAACGCGAACTGGCGCAGAACCTGGGGGTCAGCCGTGCGTCGCTGCGTGAGGCCTTGTCGTCCTTGAGTGCCATGGGTGTGGTCAGCGTGCAGCCGGGCAAAGGAGTGTTCGTCAAGGCGCCGAAAGCTGAACAGCCAAGCTCGACTTCAGGGTTTGCCTGGCCGTTCGAAGCCCAGGTATCGGCCGCCGATACCTTCCAGTTGCGCTATGTGCTCGAAGGCTTTGCCGCAGGCCAGGCTGCCAATGGCCTGACCACCGAGGCCCTCGATGCCCTGGCGGAGAATGTCGAAGCCATGGGCATCGAGTTGAAGGCGCGCAACTTCGAAGCGGCGGCGCGCCTGGACTTCGCCTTTCATCGGGGCATTCTCGAGGCCAGTGGCAACCTGGCGATGCTGCAGATCATCATGGCCAGCGAGGCCATTTACATAGAGAGCCAGAAGTTGCCATTCATTCGCCCGGAACGGGCCATGGAAACCTGGAAAGAGCATAAAAAGATCCTCAATGCGCTGGCCAGGCATTCAGCCCCGGCCGCGCAGAAAGCGATGCAGGAACATATCCGCAGTGCCGCCTTGCGCACCGGGATCGTATTCTCGGCCTGAACGGCCGCCCTCCCCGTATTGGTTCAAAAACACCGGCGCTGCCCTGCCGCGCCCCGTTTTGGCGCGGGCCTGCCTTGCAGGCCGCAAGCCTCCCCCGGCCAAAAGCGTCGCGTTATTGAATAAATAAAGCGCGCCAGCGATTGTTTTTAACAATTATCAGCTGATTCACGGCTTATTGGATTTCCGGCACTTCCATTGCAAAGACTTTGTTTACCTGCGCCACGCATCGCCCGCTCGACGCGCAGCAGGAAGTTGTCAACGCACACTGAGGTGCCGATAAAAACCAGAACTCATCATCGCTCGCAGGATCTCGCATCGTGAAATAGCCAAGTTGCAGGAAAATGCCGTGGGTTTGTGCGGCAAGGAGTGCGGTATGTCCCGAGCTTTTTTCAATGAAATGTATGACGCCGACGGTGCCTGCCGTCCCCACTACCAGCCATTCGCCCGCTGGCTGGCAGACACCCCGCCCGAGCTGCTGGCGCAGCGCCGCCGCGAAGCGGACTTGCTGTTCCACCGCGCCGGCATCACTTTCACCCTGTACGGCGACGAACAGGGCACCGAGCGCCTGATCCCCTTCGACATCATCCCCCGCAGCATCAAGGCCAGCGAATGGCAGAAGGTCGAGCGCGGCTGCATCCAGCGGGTGCAGGCGCTGAACCTGTTCCTGGCCGACGTCTACCACGACCAGCACATCCTCAAGCAAGGCATCATCCCGGCCGAGCAGGTGCTGGCCAACGAGGGCTACCAGATCGCCATGCAAGGCCTGGACTTGCACCGCGATCTCTACGCCCACATCGCCGGCGTCGACCTGGTGCGCGACGGCGACGGCAGCTATTACGTGCTCGAAGACAACCTGCGCACGCCCAGCGGCGTGAGCTACATGCTCGAAGACCGCAAGATGATGATGCGCCTGTTCCCCGAGCTGTTCGCCAGCCAGCGGGTGGCGCCCATCGACCACTACCCCAACCTGCTGCTCGACACCCTCAAGAGCGCCAGCCCGCTGGACAACCCCACCGCCGTGGTGCTGACCCCGGGCCGCTTCAACAGCGCCTACTTCGAGCATGCCTTCCTGGCCCGCGAGATGGGTGTGGAACTGGTGGAAGGCGCCGACCTGTTCGTGCGCGACGACCATGTGTTCATGCGCACCACCGCAGGCCCCAGGCAGGTGGACGTGATCTACCGGCGCCTCGACGATGCCTACCTCGACCCGCTGTCGTTCAACCCCGACTCGATGCTGGGGGTGCCCGGCCTGATCGCGGCCTACCGCTCGGGCAACGTGGTGCTGGCCAATGCCGTGGGTACCGGCCTGGCCGACGACAAGTCGATCTACCCCTATGTCGACGCGATGATCCGCTTCTACCTCGACGAGGAGCCGATCCTCAACAACGTGCCGACCTGGCAGTGCCGCAACCCCAAGGAGCTGTCCCACGTGCTGGCCCACCTGCCGGAGCTTGTGGTCAAGGAAACCCAGGGTTCCGGCGGCTACGGCATGTTGGTCGGGCCGGCGGCCACGGCGGCACAGATCGAAGACTTCCGCGCGCGCCTCAAGGCCCGTCCCGAGGCCTATATCGCCCAACCCACCCTGAGCCTGTCGACCTGCCCGACCTTCGTCGAAAACGGCATCGCCCCACGCCACATTGACCTGCGCCCCTTCGTGCTGTCGGGCAGCGAAACCCGCCTGGTGCCCGGCGGCCTGACCCGGGTGGCGCTGCGCGAGGGCTCGCTGGTGGTGAACTCGTCCCAGGGCGGCGGTACCAAGGACACCTGGGTAGTGGAGGACTGACACATGCTTTCAAGAACCGCTTCGGACCTCTACTGGATGTCCCGCTACCTGGAGCGCGCCGAGAACCTGGCGCGCATGCTCGAAGTCAGCTATTCGCTGTCGCTGATGCCCCAGGCCGGGCGCAGCGACGGCCGTGCCGAGCTGGCCATGTCGCTGCTGGCGGCCGGCACCCTGGATGACTACAACCAGCGCCACGCTGAGCTCGACACCGCGCGCATGCTGCATTTCTTCGCCTTCGATGAGACCAACCCCGGCAGCATCTACTGCTGCCTGCAGGCGGCGCGCACCAATGCCCATGCGGTACGCGGGCGGATCACCGGCGACATGTGGGAGAACATCAACGCCACTTGGCTGGAGATGCGCAACATCGCCAGCAACGGCCTGGCCCGCTATGGCATGAGCCAGTTCTGCGACTGGGTCAAAGAGCGCTCGCACCTGTTCCGCGGCGCCACGGCGGGCACCATCATGCGCAACGACGCCTACTGCTTCATTCGCCTGGGCACCTTCCTCGAGCGGGCGGACAACACCCTGCGCCTGCTGGATGTGCGCTACGAAATGTTCGGCGAGGCATCGGAAGAGGTCAGCGACCACTCGGCCCGTGGCTACTACCAATGGAGCGCGCTGCTGCGGGCGCTGTCGTCGTTCGAGGCGTTCAACGAGATCTACCGCAACGCGCCCAGCGCACGCCAGGTGTCGGAGCTGCTGCTGTTGCGCGCCGATGTGCCGCGCTCGCTGCATGCCTGCATCGAGGAACTGGACCATATCCTCGCCGGCCTGCCCAGCACCAATGGCCGCGCCTCGCAGCGCATGGCCGCCGAGCTCAATGCGCGGTTGCGCTACACCGGCATCGACGAAATCCTCGAAGCCGGCCTGCACCCGTGGCTGACCGACTTCATCGAGCGCATTCGCCAGCTCAGCCAGACCGTTCACCACTCCTACCTGGAGGTCGTATGAAGCTCGCCATCCACCACGACACCCGCTACACCTACGCCGACCCGGTGAGCGCCAGCATCCAGTTCCTGCGCCTGACGCCGCAGAGCAATGCCCGCCAGCAGATCCTCGCCTGGCAGGTGCAGATGCCCAAGCAGGTGCGCAGCCAGCTCGACCCCTACGGCAACGTGCTGCACGTGCTGACCCTGGAAGAGCCGCACAGCGCCCTGGCGCTGTGTGCCAAGGGCGAGGTCGAGATCGACCCGACGCTCGAGGTCGAGCACGACAGCCAGTCGCCCTTGCCGTTCCTGCGCACCAGCCGCCTGACCCAGGCCGACGCGGCGCTGCTCGACTTTGCCAGGCAACACTGCGCCAGCCGCCGCGACCGTGCCGCGCTGATTGCACTGATGGAGGGGCTGGCCGAGCGCATGCCGTACAGCCCAGGGGCGACGGCGGTCGACAGCACTGCCGCCGAGTCCTTTGCCGCCGGTGCCGGCGTGTGCCAGGACCACACCCATGCCTTCCTGGCCTGCGCCCGCAGCCTGGGGATCCCGGCCCGCTATGTGTCCGGCTACCTGTGCACCGAGGATGCCAGCCACCTGGCCAGTCACGCCTGGGCCGAGGCCTGGCTGGGCGATGGCTGGTACAGCTTCGATGTGACCAACCGCCTGGCCAGGCCCGATCGCCACCTGAAGCTGGCGGTGGGCCTGGACTACCTCGACGCCTGCCCGGTACGCGGCATGCGCCGGGGCGGCGGGGCCGAGTCGATGCTGGCGCAGGTTCAGGTCCGCTCGCTGCTGCAGGGCCAGCAACAGTAACGCAAGACCCACACCGACCCCGTCGTTGCAGTGACGCCGGGGTCATTCAACGCACACAGGTAAACCACATGACGTACTGCGTGGCCATGCACCTGGCCGACGGCCTGGTGTTTGTCTCCGATTCGCGCACCAACGCCGGGATCGACCAGATCTCGACCTTTCGCAAACTGTTCATTTTCAGCACCCCCGGCGAGCGGCTGATCGTCCTGCAGAGCGCGGGCAACCTGGCCACCTCGCAGTCGGTGGTCAACCTGCTGCGCCAGCGCTGCAACGGCACGGGCAGCCATCTGCTGAACGTGCGCACGTTGTACGACGCCACCGTGCTGGTGGCCGCCACCATTCGCGAGGTGGTCACCCGTGACCGCAGCCAACTGGCGAGCAAGGTCGACCTGAGCTGCTCGCTGCTGGTGGGCGGGCAGATTGCCGGCGGGCCCATGGGGGTCTACAGCGTGTATCCGCAAGGCAACTTCATTCAGGCCACGGAGGACACGCCGTTCCTGCAACTGGGCGAAAGCAAGTACGGCAAGCCGATCCTCGACCGTAACCTGACCTACCGCACGTCACTGGAAGAGGCATTGCGTTGTGGGTTGATCTCGTTCGACTCGACCATCCGCAGCAACCTGTCTGTGGGCATGCCGCTGGATGTGCTGGTGTATCGCAAGGATGCGTACGGGCCGACGCAGAGTTATCGCATTGGCCAGGATGATCCCTATTACAGCCAGATTCGCAGGCAGTGGTGTGCGGGGTTGCGGGATTTGCTGGCCGAGCTGCCGGCGCCGCCTGGGGAATATATGGGGTGACCGTTCGCGGGTTTTGGTAAACGGCTGCAGATGCTGGGGCTGCTGCGCAGCCCCTGTGGGAGCGGGCTTGCCCCGCGATGGAGTACGAAACGTTCCTGTACCCGATATCAAATACTGTCAAAGATGCCGCGAATTCAGGCTTTGCTGGCGCGTTGCAGCAGATCGCGGGGCAAGCCCGCTCCCACGGCGGTGGATGACCGTGCTTTCCGTACAAAACCTGCCCCTAACGCAACAACACCTGAATCTGCTCATGCAGCGTATCCAGGTCGAACGGCTTGGCCAGGATCGGCGCCTTGCGCGCGATCGGGCTGCCCGACTCGAGGATCTCCGCCGGGTAGCCGCTGATGAAAATCACCTTCAGCTCAGGCCGCAACTTCACCGCCGGCTCGGCAATCTCCACCCCGGTGATGCCGCCCGGCAGGCGAAAGTCGGTGACCATCAGGTCCAGGTGCGGTTTGCTGGCCAGGATCGCGAACGCCTGTTCGCCGTCTTCGGCCACCAGCACGTGGTAGCCCTCGCCCGCCAGGTAATCGCGCAGGATCATGCGGATCGCCGGTTCGTCCTCGACGATCAATACGACATCTTGTGCATCTTCGCTCATGACAACGCCTTCACATTCAACTCAGTTGGCAATCAGACCCCGGCACTACGCCGAGGTTGCCTGTGTGTGGTCGCTTTGCTGCTGCACCTGTGGCAACGGCAGATAGACGCTGAAGGTGGCACCGCTGCCTTCGGCACTGTCGACCTGGATCCGCCCGCCGTGGGCCAGCACGATCTGCTCGGAAATATACAGCCCCAGCCCCAGCCCGCCACTGGCCTGCTGGGCGGCAACGCGCTCGAATTGCTGGAAGATCCGCTGCTGGTTCTGCGCGCTGATGCCGATGCCGGAATCCTGCACCTGGACGCAGGCCATGGCGCCCTCCTCGAACAAGCGCACCTGCACCGGCTTGCGCTCGCCGTAACGCAAGGCATTGGACAGCAGGTTGGCCAGCACTTGCTCGATGCGAAACTCGTCCCACTCGCCGTGCAGGGTCTGGCAACGCTGCAGTTCGATATGGGTCTGAAGGGCACTCGCCTGGGCGCTGAAGTTCTGCACCAGGCCTTGCACCAATTGGCCGAGGTCGAATGCCTTGGGCCGGATCGACAGCTTGCCGGTACGGATGCGCGACACATCGAGCATGTCCTCGACCAGGCGGATCAGGCTGTTGATCTGCCGTTCGTCACGCTCGACCATGGCCTTGAGCTTGTCTTCGCTGAACGCCGCCAGGTTGCCGCGCGACAGGTGCATGCGACGCAGCTGGGTTTCCAGGATCAGGCCGTTGAGCGGGGTACGCACTTCGTGGGAGACGATCGACATGAAGTCGTCGCGCATGCGCACCGCGTGTTCCAGCTCGCCGCGCGCCACCTGCAACTGCGCCAGCAGTTGCTCCTGTTCGGCGCGGCTGTGTTCCAGCGCCTGCAACTGACGGTCGAGGGCCTTGCGCTGACGGAACAGGTCGATGAACACCGAGACCTTGCTCTTCACCGCGACGGTATCCAGCGGCTTGTGCAGGAAGTCCACCGCGCCGCTTTCATAGCCCTTGAACGCGTAGTTCATCTCGCGCCCGGCAGCCGTGACGAACACGATAGGTACGTTGCGGGTCTTCTCCATGCCGCGCATCAGCTCGGCCAGTTCGAAGCCGTTCATGCCGGGCATCTGCACGTCGAGGATGGCCAGGGCGAACTCGTGGTCGAGCAGCAGCGACAACGCCTGCTCCGCCGACTGGGCCTGGTGGACCTCGCGGTCCTCGCCCTGGATCAGGGCACCGAGGGCCAGCAGGTTTTCCGGCAGATCGTCGACGATCAGCAGTTTGGCGGTGATGTTGCTTAGCATGCGTGGGGTTCCAAGGTGGCGAGCAACTGCCCGATACCGCTCAGGGAAAGGATATGGTCGGGGCTGTGCAGGGCCAGGGCGGCCTCCGGCATCAGCGCGACCTGTGCATCGCGAGGGTCCTGGACCACGGTCCGGCCGCCGCCTTGTTTGATCTGCAACAGCCCACGGGCGCCGTCTTCGTTGGCACCGGTCAGCAGTATACCGAGCAGGCCCGGGCCGTAGGCATCGGCCGCCGAGGCGAACAGGTAATCGATGGCCGGCCGCGAAAAATGCACCGGCTCTTCCTGGCTGAGGGACAGCGTCAGGTCCTGCTCCACCGACAGGTGGTAGCGGGGCCCGGCGACGTAGATCAGCCCTTTTTCGATAAGTGCCTTGTCGCAGGCTTCACGCACCGGGCGGTGCAGCCGGCGCTGCAGCACTTCGGCCAGCTGGCTGTGGCGGTTGTCCGGCAGGTGCAGCACGCACAGTACCGGGATGGCGAAATCTTCCGGCAACGCGCCGAGCACGCTGAACAGCGCGCTGACGCCGCCCGCCGAGGCGCCGATGACCACCGCACGCACGCCGTTCATGACTTGCGGTAGATCCGTTCAGGCCGCACCAGCGGCTCGAAACCGTCGCTGTAGGCCGAGAAATCCACCGACTCCTTGCTGCCCAGCACCAGGAAGCCGCGGTGGCACAGCGACTCGTGGAACAGCCCCAGGGCGCGGTCCTGCAGGGTCTTGTTGAAATAGATCAGCACGTTGCGGCACGACACCAGCTGGGTCTCGGAAAACACGCTGTCGGTGGCCAGGCTGTGGTCGGCGAAGGTCACGTTGTCGCGCAGGCTGCTGTCCATGATGGCGTTGCCGTAGGCGGCGGTGTAGTACTCGGCGAAGTCGCGCCGGCCACCGGCCTTGCGGTAGTTCTCTTCGTACTCGCGCATGCTCTGCAGCGAATAGATGCCCTGCTTGGCGCGCTCCAGCGAGTGCGGGTTGATGTCGGTGGCATACAGGATGGTGCGCTCCAGCAAGCCCTCCTCGCGCAGCAGGATGGCCATGGAATAGACCTCCTCGCCCGTGCTGCAACCGGCGATCCAAATCTTGATCGAAGGCCAGGTGCGCAGCAGCGGCACCACTTCGTTGCGCAGCGCCAGGAAGTGGCCTGGGTCGCGGAACATCTCGCTGACCGGGATCGTCAGGTACTGCAGCAGCTCCATGAACATGCCTGGGTCGTGCAGCACGCGCTCCTGCAGCGCGGTCACGGTGCGGCAGTCGAACTGGCGCAGGGCATGCAGGATCCGGCGCTTGATCGAAGCGCCGGAGTAGTCGCGAAAATCGTAGCTGTACTTGAGGTAGATCGCCTCGATCAGCAAGCGGATTTCAATGTCGGTGTTGCGTTCACTGGTCAAGATTTCAGATTCGCTCCAATTGCGGCAGCCACACGCGGATCAGCGAGAACAGGCGGTCCAGGTCGATCGGTTTGGCCAGGTAATCGTTGGCGCCAGCCTGCAGACAGCGCTGCTGGTCGTCCTTCATCGCCTTGGCGGTCACGGCGATGATCGGCAGCTTGCGCCAGCGCGGCTGCTGGCGGATCAGGCGGGTGGCTTCGTAGCCGTCCATCTCCGGCATCATCACGTCCATCAGCACCAGGTCGATATCGTCGCTGGCCTCGAGTGCCTCGATGGCTTCACGCCCGTTGCGACCGATCTCGACGATGGCGCCCTTGTGCTCCAGGGCGCTGGTGAGGGCGAAGATGTTGCGCACATCGTCGTCCACCAGCAGGATCTTGCGCCCCTCGAACACCTTGTCGCGGCTGCGCGCGGTCTTGAGCATGCGCTGGCGTTCGTTGGACAGCTGCGACTCGACCTTGTGCAGGAACAGCGTGACTTCGTCGAGCAGGCGCTCCGGCGAGCGTGCGCCCTTGATGATGATCGAGCGCGAGTACTTGAGCAGGTCGGCTTCTTCCTCGCGGGTGAGATTGCGCCCGGTGTAGACGATCACCGGCGGGAAGCTGCGGATGTCCTCGGCGGTCATGCGCTTGAGCAGCTCGTTGCCGAGCATGTCGGGCAGCTTGAGGTCGATGATCATGCAGTCGTAGATGTTCTCGCGCAGCAGCGCCAGGGCGTCCTGGGCCAGGGCCACGGCGGTGATCTGGATATCGTCGTCGCCGATCAGGCGGGCGATGCTCTCGCGCTGCAGGTCGTCGTCTTCCACCAGCAGGATGTGCTTGAGCTTCTGGGTGAGCTTGGCCTCCAGGCGGGCGAACACCGCCTTGAGCTCGTCGCGGCTGGTGGGTTTGACCGCGTAGCCCACCGCGCCCATGTGCATGGCCGCCTCGACGCGGTCTTCCACCGAGATGATGTGCACCGGGATATGCCGGGTGCCGGCCTGCTCCTTGAGGCGCTGCAGCACGGTGAGCCCGGAATGGTCGGGCAGGCGCATGTCCAGCAGGATGGCATCGGGCAGGTACTGGGCGGCCAGTTCGAAGCCTTCGTCGGCGCTTTGCGCCACCAGGCAGCTGTAGCCCAGTTCGTGGGCCAGGTCGTAGAGGATGCGGGCGAAGTTAGGCTCGTCCTCGACCACCAGGATGCAGCGGTTGCTGAACGGCGCCAGTTCGCGGTCGTCGGTGAACGCCGGTGCCGGCCGTTCGGCACGCGCCGGTGCCACCGCCTGCGGCGCCGGGGGCAGCTCATCGACCGCCGGGCGCAGGCTGTGCACCGCTTTCTGTTCGGCCGAGGGCTCGTAGCGCTCGGGCAGGATCAGGTTGAACACGCTGCCCTGCCCCGGGCTGCTGTCGACGCTGATCTGCCCGCCGAGCAGGTGGGCCAGGTCACGCGAGATCGACAGGCCCAGCCCGGTGCCGCCATAGCGGCGGTTGCTGGTGCCGTCGACCTGGTGGAAGGCGCCGAAGATCGCCTGCTGCTGGTCGGCGGCAATGCCGATGCCGGTGTCGCGCACGGCGAACACGATGCCCATGCCCACCTGGTGGCTGATGCGCAGGCTCACCTGGCCGCGCTCGGTGAACTTGACGGCGTTGGACAGCAGATTCTTGAGGATCTGCTCCAGGCGCTGGCGGTCGGTGAACAGCGTCGCCGGCAGGGGTTGTTCGAGCTGGACCTCGAAGTCCAGGCCCTTGTCCTGGGCCAGTGGCCGGAACATGCTCTGCAGGCCCTCGACCAGGCGCTCCAGCGGGGTGGTTTCGGCGCGTACTTCAAGCTTGCCGGCCTCGACCTTGGCGATGTCGAGGATGTCGTTGATCAGGTTGAGCAGGTCGTTGCCGGCCGAGTAGATCGACTCGGCGAACTTGACCTGCTCCTGGCTGAGGTTGCCCTCGCCGTTCTCGGCCAGCAGCTTGGCCAGGATCAGCGAGCTGTTGAGCGGCGTGCGCAGCTCGTGGGACATGTTGGCGAGGAATTCCGACTTGTACTTGCTCGAGCGCTGCAGGTCGTCGGCGCGCGCCTGCAGCTCCACCTGGGCCTGGTTCAGCTCGCTGTTCTTGCGGTCCAGTGCGTCGGTGCGCTCGGCCAGTTGTTCGTTGGTCTGCTCCAGCTCCGCCTGCTGCGTCTCCAGGTAGGCCTGGGACTCCTTCAGCACCCGCGACTGCTCTTCGAGCTCTTCGTTGGCGGACTTGAGCTCCTCCTGCTGGACCTGCAGTTCCTCGTTGAGCTGCTGGGTCTCGGCCAGTACTTCCTGCAGGCGCTGGCGGTAGCGGGCGCTTTCGATGGAGATGCCGATGTTCTCGGCCACACGTTCCAGCAGTTCGGCATCACGCTCGTGCAATGGGCGCAGGAAGCCGATTTCCACCACCCCATTGATGCGGCCATCAT
Organism: Pseudomonas sp. EMN2; assembly: GCF_009650555.1. Taxonomy (NCBI): domain Bacteria; kingdom Pseudomonadati; phylum Pseudomonadota; class Gammaproteobacteria; order Pseudomonadales; family Pseudomonadaceae; genus Pseudomonas; species Pseudomonas sp. EMN2. The sequence continues at coordinate 1,961 of NZ_VZZR01000071.1, read as the reverse complement.
CACGGGACGGTATCAGCAGGCCGCTGCGCGGCAAACCACGGCCAAGGCCGGAGCTGAGCTGGTAGTAATCCTCGGGCAAGTCATCCAGGCGGATCAGCCGCCCCTGCATCACGGCCTGGGCCAGCAGGCCGCCATGCTCACCCAGCACCTGCTCCTTGCCTTGCTGCTCGGCATCCAGGCCGTAGCTGGCCACCCGTACCAGGTGCCCGTGCTCGTCACGCACATAAAGGGCACCGACCACGCTGCCCAGGTAGCCGGCGAAACAGCGCAGGATGTTGTCGCCGAGCATGGGCAGCGTCAGTTGCCCCATCATCTGTTCGCCCAGCTGGGTCTGGCCGGCGCGCAGCCAGGCCTGGTGCTCCAGGCCCTCGGCAGAGCGCTGCTGCGCCTGGAGGTTGTCGGCGTAGCTGGCCGAGAGCGCCAGCAGGTCGCGTCGCCCAAGGAAGGCGAGCAGCCCGCTCAGGGCGACGATGAACAGCACGAACGCCGAGATGGCGGTGACCGTGACCGTGCTGACCTGCTCGTTGCGTGCCATGCGCAGTTGCTGTTCGGTGCTGATGAAGCTGTCGAATTCCTTGCGGATCTCGTCGGTGATGCGCTTGCCACGGCCGGTGCCGATCGGCAGCTGATAGTCGCCCTTGTTACGGCGCAGGCTGATCATCTCGCCGCCAAAGTTGTTCCACTCCCGCTGCAGCGCGATCAGCCGCTCGATCCGCTCGACCTGCTGCGGGTTGTCCGCCACCATGCCCTTGAGACTGTCCAGGCTGCTGAAAATGCGCGGCTTGGCCACCTCGTAGGGGTCGAGAAAACGCTCTTCGCCGGTCAGCAGGTAACCGCGCATGCCGGTTTCCATGTCGATCGACAGCTTGACCGTTTCGTTGGCATTGCCGATCACCCGATCGGTGTGTTCGACCCATTGCATGGCCGAGAGCAGGTAGTTGATCACCGCCACAAACGCCACGGCGCCCAACAGCCCGACGCCCAGCGGCAGGCCGACGTTGCGGGCGAGTAGCTTGCGAAAGCTGCGTTGATCCATCGAGGCTGTTTGAATCATGTGATAAGGCCCGAGCGAAAAAAGTCCATTGAACAGTGCTGGCGGCTACATCCTGCAAGTGTAAGACCCTGCGCCACACCGACCGGGAATACAGCGAGTCTAACCAGCTTTGGCGGTTCTGGCAGGGCATTTAGCCAGTATTTGAAGGCGCTGTGCGCCAATCGTTCCATCTGATTGCACGGGCCGTTAAGCTGGGGAACTTCTAACCTGTCACGGGCACAGAGTAGATACCCCTTACGCGAAACAGGATCCGCACCATGCATCTTCTGGTAGTCGAGGACGACGACATCGTTCGTATGTTGATAGTCGATGTGCTCGACGAGCTGGGCTACAAGACCATCGAGGCTGAAAATGCCGCTGCGGCGCTGAAAGTGCTCGAAGATGCCGGGCAACCTCTGGCGTTGATGATGACCGATGTCGGGTTGCCGGATATGCGCGGTGAAGAGCTGGCGGGCAAGGCCCGTGAGTTGCGCCCTCTGCTGCCTGTGCTGTTTGCCAGTGGGTTTGCCGAGAATGTGAAGGTGCCTGAGGGCATGTACATGATTGCCAAGCCGTTCAGCATTGATCGGTTGCGGGATAAGGTGCGGGAGATTCTTGGGGGGGGTTGAGGTGATGCTGCGAGGTGCTTGCCGTGACAGGTGTTGCGCCTGGGAGATCGAGCGCCGCCCGCGCGGCGCATCGCTGGCAAGCCAGCTCCCACAGTTTGTTTCGGGCCAGTTACTCCTATGAAAGTACCGGCGCCTGCCTTGGTGCATGTCTTGAGTCAGGCGGGGGTCAGTGGTGCCCACCTCAATATCGCGTCGTACAAACAAGGCGGACAGTGAAGAAGTCACAGGAGTGACTGGCCCGAAACAGATGTGGGAGCTGGCTTGCCAGCGATGCGCCGCGCGGGCGGCGCTCGATCTCA
>NZ_VZZR01000070.1:0-7408 GCF_009650555.1 Pseudomonas sp. EMN2 | reverse complement strand
TACGCACTGATTTTGCCTCCAATTGGGCGCCATCATAGCGCCCGATGAAGGTGTCCAAAATCATTAGGCCAGTTCAAGCCCGCTCCCACGGTGCGCAAACATCAGCGCCCGCTGCGCCGCTCCGCCCGGGCCACCCGCTGGGCTTCTTCCTGCGCCTCTTCCAGCACCTCCTGCACATACAGAATGTGCCGGCTGGACACTTCCCGAGCATCCTCCGCACGCCCTTCCACAATCGCCTCGTACAGCTCACGGTGCTGCCCGATCAACATGTCGCGCGTCTCGCTGCGCTGCCGGTACATACCGCCAATGTTGGTCACCACGTTGCGTTTGAGCAGGTCGAACAACCCACGAATGGTATGCAGCAGCACGGCATTGTGGCTGGCCTCGGCGATGGCCAGGTGGAAGTTTGCATCGGCTGCGCCCTCCTCCGCCCGGCTGACCTCGTCAACCCGGTTGTAGCAATCCTGCAAGGCATCGAAGGCCACCTTCAACCGCTCGCGGTCCGGCCCGGTGGCACGCTGCGCCGCGTAATAGGCACATGACGCCTCCAGGGTGTGGCGAAACTCCAGCAAGTCATGCTGCGCCTGCGGGCTACCCTCGAGCAGTTTCAGCAAAGGGTCACTGAAGGTCGAACCCAACGACTCGGCGACAAAGTTGCCACCACCCTGGCGGCTGACCAGCAGCCCCTTGGCCACCAGTTTCTGGATCGCCTCACGCAACGACGGGCGGGACACCCCGAACTGTTCGGCCAGCGCGCGCTCGGCCGGCAGCCGCTGCCCCGAAGTCAGCGTGCCTTCCAGAATCATCCCTTCCAACCGATCGACGATGTCGTCGGACAGGCGCCGTTGGCGGACCTGATCAAAAACCATCTACATGCTCTCCACAAACCCCGGCGTGCGGATCCCGGGGGCGCCTATTCTGCGCCTATCCGGCCTATGCCGACACCCATCAGCCGGCGATTTTAGCCACCCATCAGGCGCCCGCTCATCGGCGTCCGACCAAAGTTTTGCACGGGACAAATTGACACACCCGCAATGGCGCTTTTAACCTAGCGACCAGCCATTGTAAATTGGTCTTACCAATTATCCAATGCCAGTGCCTTACCAACAAAAATTAGGGGCCACCCCATATGCAAACCTGGCAACAACTCTATAGCCCGCTTGGTAGTCTTGGTCTGTCCGCACTGGCGGCGGTCATCCCTATCGTATTCTTCTTCCTTGCCCTCGCCGTGTTCCGCCTCAAAGGCCACGTCGCCGGCAGCATCACCCTCGCACTGTCGATCCTGGTGGCGATCTTCGCCTTCCAGATGCCTGTCGACATGGCCTTCGCCGCCGCGGGCTATGGCTTCCTCTACGGCCTCTGGCCGATTGCCTGGATCATCGTTGCCGCGGTGTTCCTCTACAAACTTACGGTCAAGAGCGGCCAGTTCGAAGTGATCCGCAGCTCGGTGCTGTCGATCACCGACGACCAGCGCCTGCAAGTGCTGCTGATCGGCTTCTGCTTCGGCGCCTTCCTCGAAGGCGCCGCCGGTTTCGGCGCCCCCGTGGCCATCACCGCCGCGCTGCTGGTGGGCCTGGGCTTCAACCCGCTGTACGCCGCCGGCCTGTGCCTGATCGCCAACACCGCCCCGGTGGCCTTCGGCGCCCTCGGCATCCCGATCATCGTCGCAGGGCAAGTGACCGGCATCGACGCCTTCCACATCGGCGCCATGACCGGCCGCCAGCTGCCGCTGCTGTCGCTGTTCGTGCCGTTCTGGCTGGTGTTCATGATGGACGGCCTGCGCGGCGTGAAGGAAACCTGGCCTGCCGCCCTGGTTGCCGGCCTGAGCTTCGCCGTCACCCAGTACTTCACCTCCAACTTCATCGGCCCAGAGCTGCCCGACATCACCTCGGCCCTGGCCAGCCTGATCGCCCTGACCCTGTTCCTCAAAGTCTGGCAGCCCAAGCGCTCGTTCAGCGAAGCCAAGGGCAGCGTCGGCGCCGCCGTGGTGCAGTCGGGTGGCAGCCAGCCAACCCCCTACAGCTTCGGCGAAATCTTCAAGGCCTGGTCGCCGTTCCTGATCCTCACCGTGCTGGTGACCATCTGGACCCTCAAGCCGTTCAAGGCAGCGTTCGCCCCGGGCGGCGCGATGTACAACTTCGTGTTCAACTTCGCCATCCCGCACCTTGACCAACTGGTGATCAAGACCGCGCCGATCGTTGCCGCGCCCACCGCCATGCCTGCGGTGTTCAAGCTCGACCCGATCTCCGCCACCGGCACCGCGATCTTCCTCTCCGCGCTGATCTCCATGGCCGTGCTCAAGATCAACTTCAAAACTGGTCTGACCACTTTCAAAGAAACCTTCTGGGAGCTGCGCTGGCCGATCCTGTCCATCGGCATGGTGCTGGCCTTCGCCTTCGTCACCAACTACTCGGGCATGTCTTCGACCATGGCCCTGGTACTGGCCGGCACCGGCGCCGCGTTCCCGTTCTTCTCGCCGTTCCTCGGCTGGCTGGGCGTGTTCCTGACCGGCTCCGACACCTCGTCCAACGCCCTGTTCAGCTCGCTGCAGGCCACCACCGCGCACCAGATCGGCGTCAACGACACCCTGCTGGTAGCCGCCAACACCAGCGGCGGCGTGACCGGCAAGATGATCTCGCCGCAATCGATCGCCGTGGCCTGCGCCGCCACCGGCCTGGTAGGCAAGGAATCCGACCTGTTCCGCTTCACCGTCAAGCACAGCCTGTTCTTCGCCACCATCGTCGGCCTGATCACCCTGGTCCAGGCTTACTGGCTGACCGGCATGCTGGTTCATCACTAAAGTGAAAGGGGCCGGGCGCGCCACTGCGCCCGGCATCTCCTTCAACCCACGCTGCGAGAATCCATGATCATTTCCGCCTCCACCGACTATCGCGCCGCGGCCCAACGCAAGCTGCCCCCCTTCCTGTTCCACTACGCCGACGGCGGCGCCTACGCCGAACACACCCTGCGCCACAACGTGTCGGACCTGGCCAGCATCGCCCTGCGCCAGCGCGTGCTCAACAACATGTCCGAGCTGAGCCTCGAGACCCAGCTTTTCAACGAAACCCTGAGCATGCCCGTGGCCCTGGCCCCGGTCGGCCTCACCGGCATGTACGCCCGCCGCGGCGAAGTTCAGGCCGCCCGCGCCGCCGCCGCCCACGGCATCCCCTTCACCATGTCCACCGTGTCGGTGTGCCCGATCGAAGAAGTGGCCCCGGCCATCAACCGGCCCATGTGGTTCCAGCTGTATGTGCTCAAGGACCGCGGCTTCATGCGCAACGCCCTGGAGCGCGCCAAGGCCGCCGGCGTGAAAACCCTGGTGTTCACCGTCGACATGCCCGTGCCCGGCGCCCGCTACCGCGACGCCCACTCCGGCATGAGCGGCGCCAACGGCCCGCTGCGCCGTGTGCTGCAAGCCATGACCCACCCGCAATGGGCCTGGGACGTCGGCGTGATGGGCCGCCCCCACGACCTGGGCAACATCTCCGCCTACCGTGGCAACCCCACGGGCCTGGCCGACTACATCGGCTGGCTGGGCAACAACTTCGACCCGTCCATCTCCTGGAAAGACCTGGAGTGGATCCGCGAATTCTGGGACGGCCCGATGATCATCAAGGGCATCCTCGACGCCGATGACGCCCGCGACGCGGTGAAGTTCGGCGCCGACGGCATCGTCGTCTCCAACCACGGCGGCCGCCAGCTCGACGGCGTGCTGTCCAGCGCCCGCGCCCTGCCGGCCATTGCCGACGCGGTGAAGGGCGATATCAAGATCCTCGCCGACTCCGGCATCCGCAGCGGCCTCGACGTGGTGCGCATGATCGCCCTGGGCGCCGACACCGTGCTGATCGGCCGCGCCTTCCTCTATGCCCTGGCCACCCACGGCGAGGCCGGGGTGAAGAACCTGCTGGAGCTGTTCGAGAAGGAAATGCGCGTGGCCATGGTGCTGACCGGCGCCAAGTCCATCAGCGAGATCACCCGCGACTCGCTGGTCCGCGAACTGGGCGCCTGAGCGCCCGCTACCGCCTGAATACCCGGGGCACGCCGCGCGCCAGACGCCGCGGCCCCGCGAGGAGACTGCATGAGCCTGCCCGCCGCGTTCCTGCGTGATGCCGAGCGCCTGATCCCCGCCGAACGCCGCTTCGACGACCCCACCTCGACCCTGGCCTTCGGCACCGACGCCAGCTTCTACCGGCTGATCCCCAAGCTGGTGGTGCGCGTGGAGTCCGAAGACGAAGTGGTCGGCCTGCTCCAGCTGGCCCAGCGCGAGCGCGTGCCAGTCACCTTCCGCGCCGCCGGCACCAGCCTGTCTGGCCAGGCCATCAGCGACTCGGTGCTGATCGTGCTTGGCGACAACTGGAACGGCCGGGAGATTCGCAGCCAGGGCGAGCAGATCCGCCTGCAACCCGGCGTGATCGGCGCCCAGGCTAACGCCTGGCTGGCCCCTTACGGGCGCAAGATCGGCCCCGACCCGGCCTCGATCAACGCCTGCAAGATCGGCGGCATCGTCGCCAACAACGCCAGCGGCATGTGCTGCGGCACTGCGCAGAACACCTACCACACCCTGGCCGGCCTGCGCCTGGTGCTGGCCGACGGCACCCGCCTGGACAGCGAAGACCCGGCCAGCGTCGCTGCCTTCGAAAACAGCCACGCCGACTTGCTGCAAGCGCTCGCCCGCCTCGGCCGCGAAACCCGCGCCAACACCGAACTGGCCGACCGCATCCGGCACAAGTACCGGCTCAAGAACACGACCGGTCTGTCACTCAACGCACTGGTGGACTACGACCAGCCCCTCGATATCCTCCAGCACCTGCTGGTCGGCTCCGAAGGCACCCTAGGCTTCATCAGCGCCGTCACCTACGACACCGTGCCCGACCACCCGCACAAGGCCAGCGCCCTGCTGGTGTTCCCCACTGTGGAGAGCTGCTGCCGCGCCGTGACCGTGCTCAAGCGCCAGCCGGTGTCCGCCGTGGAGCTGCTCGACCGCCGCAGCCTGCGTTCAGTGCAGGAGATGCCGGGCATGCCGGCGTGGGTCAAGGACCTCTCGGCCAACGCCTGCGCCCTGCTGATCGAGTGCCGCGCCGCCAGCCAGAGCCTGCTGCACGAGCAGCTGCAACAGGTGATGGCGTCGATTGCCGACTACCCGCTGGAGCAGAAGGTCGAGTTCAGCGAAGACCCGGCGGTGTACAACCAGCTGTGGAAAATCCGCAAGGACACCTTCCCCGCCGTCGGCGCCGTGCGCCAGACCGGCACCACCGTGATCATCGAAGACGTCACCTTCCCCATCGAGCAACTGGCCGAAGGCGTCAACCGCCTGATCCAGCTGTTCGACAAGCACCGCTACGACGAGGCGATCATTTTCGGCCACGCCCTGGAAGGCAACCTGCACTTCGTCTTCACCCAGGGCTTCAACAGCGCCGAGGAAGTGGCGCGCTACCAGGCCTTTATGGACGACGTGGCACAACTGGTGGCGGTGGAGTTCGGCGGCTCGCTCAAGGCCGAGCACGGCACCGGGCGCAACATGGCGCCCTTCGTCGAGCTGGAGTGGGGCAAGGACGCCTACCAGCTGATGTGGCAACTCAAGCGCCTGCTCGACCCCAACGGCATCCTCAACCCCGACGTGGTGCTGAGCGAAGACCCGGACATCCACCTGAAAAACCTCAAGCCGCTGCCCGCCGCCGACGAGATCGTCGACAAGTGCATCGAGTGCGGCTTCTGTGAACCGGTATGCCCGTCCAAAGGCCTCACCCTCAGCCCGCGCCAGCGCATCGTCATGTGGCGCGATATCCAGGCCAAGAAGCGCGCCGGCGTCGACACCCGCGAGCTGCTGCAGACCTACCAGTACCAGGGCATCGACACCTGCGCCGCCACCGGCCTGTGCGCCCAGCGCTGCCCGGTGGGCATCAACACCGGCGAGCTGGTTAAGAAGCTGCGCGGCCAGGCTGCCGAGCACGCCAAGGCCGCCGACTGGCTGGCCGAGCACTTCCATGCCACCCTGCGCGGCGCCCGCCTGACCCTGGCCGCCGCCAACGGCGCCCGCAAGCTGCTGGGCGCGCCACGCATGGCCCGCCTCAGCGCCAGCCTGAGCAAAGCCAGTAAAGGCCGCCTGCCGCAGTGGACCCCGGCCATGCCGCAGCCCCTGCGCGCCATCGCGCTGAACGCGCCGAGCAACGACGCCCGCCCCCGCGTGGTCTACCTGGCCGCCTGCGTCTCCCGCGTGATGGGCCCCGCTTACGCCGACCGCGAGCAAAGTTCGTTGCTGGACAAGACCCGCGCCCTGCTGGAAAAGGCCGGTTACCAGGTAGTGTTCCCCGACAACGCCGACAGCCTGTGCTGCGGCCAGCCGTTCGCCTCCAAGGGCTACCCGGAGCAGGCCGAGCACAAGCGCCAGGAGTTGATTACCGCCCTGCTGCAAGCCAGCCGTGGCGGCCTTGATCCGATCTATTGCGACACCAGCCCCTGCACCCTGCGCCTGGTGCAGGACCTTGGCGAAACACGGCTGGACCTTTATGACCCGGTGCGGTTTATCCGTACCCATCTGGTCAACAAGCTGGAGTTCACCCCCCAGGATGAACCGGTGGCCGTGCATGTGACCTGCAGCACCCAGCATCTGGGCGAGAGCCAGGCGCTGATCGATTTGGCGCGGCGTTGCAGCAAGAATGTGGTGATTCCTGAAGGTATCCATTGCTGTGGGTTTGCTGGCGACAAGGGGTTCACCACGCCCGAGCTCAATGCCCACTCGCTGCGTACGCTCAAGGATGCGGTGCAGTATTGCAGTGAAGGGATTTCTACCAGCCGTACCTGTGAGATTGGGCTGTCGAGCCATAGCGGGATCGACTATCACGGGTTGGTGTATCTGGTGGATCGGGTTACGCGAGCACGCAGCATTTAAATACCCATCGCGGGGCAAGCCCGCTCCCACGCCTGCCTAGGCGAGCACCTGCGAGCGTGGGAACGTGGGAACGTGGGAACGTGGGAGCGGGCTTGCCCCGCGATGAGGCCGTCAAACCCGTAAGACATTTCCGAACCTGCAACCAAATGCTTCAGCCCAAAAGGCTTGGGAACTATCCTACGCACCTGCCGGAAGTTGCTGCGTTGTCGGGGAAATCCCTCAGGGCTAACTTGACCCAGTCGCCACATTTGGTGACCGGGTGTGAGAACCCGACGCGAAAAGTCTACGGCATCTCTGTTATGGCAGCCGTGCCCGGGCAGACTTCGGTCTGGCCGAGGTTCACTTCCGCGTCGGTTTCTCACCCCGTGTACGGCTGCCACCCCTCGTCCCGTGAGAAAGGCATGGACGGCAGCTTCCATGAACTACGCGGAAGTGTTGAAGATGAAAAAGATCGTCCCCGACCCACCCCGTTTCTTCCCTTACCTGTCCATCTCCCCCGACCTCACCCCCGAAGCCGCC
>NZ_VZZR01000007.1:0-50888 GCF_009650555.1 Pseudomonas sp. EMN2 | reverse complement strand
GGTGGGCGCCACCTGGTTCTTCATGAACAAGGGCGCATCCGCTCCGGCGCCGGACCCGGCCCTGGCCAACGTCAAGCCGGCGGCGATCTACGAGCCGCTGGCACCGGCCTTCGTGGTCAACTTCAACCAGAATGGCCGCCAGCGCTACATGCAGGTGAGCATCACCATGCAGGGCCGCAGCCAGGCCGACCTGGACGCGCTCAAGGTGCACATGCCGGTGATCCGCAACAACCTGGTCATGATGTTCTCCGGGCAGGGCTTCGACACCCTCGCCAGCAGCCCGGTAGGGCAGGAGATGCTGCGCCAGAAAGCCACCGCGGTGGTTCAGGAAGTGGCGCAGAAAGAAGTCGGCAGGCCGGTCGTCGACCAGCTGTTGTTCACCAATTTCGTATTGCAGTAGGAGCACATAGATGGCCGTGCAGGACCTGCTGTCCCAGGATGAAATCGACGCCCTGCTGCATGGGGTGGACGATGGTCTGGTACAAACCGAAAGTGCCGGCGAGCCCGGCAGCATCAAGAGCTACGACCTGACCAGTCAGGACCGTATCGTCCGGGGGCGCATGCCGACCCTGGAAATGATCAACGAGCGTTTCGCCCGCTATACCCGCATCAGCATGTTCAACCTGCTGCGTCGCTCCGCCGACGTGGCGGTGGGTGGCGTGCAGGTGATGAAGTTCGGCGAGTACGTGCATTCGCTGTACGTGCCCACCAGCCTCAACCTGGTCAAGATCAAGCCGTTGCGCGGTACCGCGCTGTTCATCCTCGACGCCAAGCTGGTGTTCAAGCTGGTGGACAATTTCTTCGGCGGCGACGGCCGCCACGCCAAGATCGAGGGCCGTGAGTTCACCCCCACCGAGCTGCGCGTGGTGCGCATGGTGCTGGACCAGTGCTTCATCGACCTCAAGGAAGCCTGGCAGGCGATCATGCCGGTCAACTTCGAGTACATCAACTCCGAGGTCAACCCGGCCATGGCCAACATCGTCGGCCCCAGCGAGGCGGTGGTGGTATCGACCTTCCACATCGAACTGGACGGCGGTGGCGGCGACCTGCACGTGACCATGCCGTACTCGATGATCGAGCCGGTGCGCGAGATGCTCGACGCCGGTTTCCAGTCCGACCTGGACGACCAGGACGAACGCTGGGTCAAGGCCCTGCGCGAGGACGTACTGGACGTGGCCGTGCCGGTGTCGGCCACCGTTGCCCGGCGCCAGCTCAAGCTGCGCGACATCCTGCACATGCAGCCTGGCGATGTGATTCCGGTGGAGCTGCCCGAGCATCTGGTGTTGCGCGCCAATGGCGTGCCAGCGTTCAAGGCGCGGTTGGGTTCGCACAAGGGCACCCTGTCGCTGCAGATCATCGACCCGATCGAGCGCCGCTGACGGCGGGCCGGTCGCTTTAAACGTATTGAAAGGTTGTCGAGGAAATCATGGCTAACGAAAACGAGATCAACTCCCCAGAGGAACAGGCGCTGGCCGATGAGTGGGCTGCAGCGCTCGAGGAAACCGGCGATGCCGGCCAGGCGGACATCGATGCACTGCTCGGTGGCGACAGCGGCGCCAGCAACCGCCTGCCGATGGAAGAGTTCGCCAGCTCTCCCAAGCCTAACGAGCATGTCAGCCTCGAAGGCCCGAACCTGGACGTGATCCTGGACATTCCGGTGAGCATCTCCATGGAAGTGGGCAGCACCGAGATCAACATCCGCAACCTGCTGCAGCTCAACCAGGGTTCGGTGATCGAGCTCGACCGCCTGGCTGGCGAGCCGCTGGACGTGCTGGTCAACGGCACCCTGATCGCCCACGGCGAGGTGGTGGTGGTTAACGAGAAGTTCGGCATCCGCCTGACCGACGTGATCAGCCCCAGCGAACGTATCAAGAAGCTGCGCTGAGTGAAGCGCATGGTGCGGGCCGTTTCGGCCCTGGCGGCGCTGCTGGCCAGTGAAGCGGTGATTGCCGTCGGCGAAACGGCTGCGGCGCCCACAGCTGTACCGGGTGGCCTGGGGGCGCAATTGGCGCAGATGGTCTTCGGCCTGCTGCTGGTGGTGGGGCTGATCTTCTTCCTGGCCTGGCTGCTGCGGCGCATGCAAGGCAGCGCGCAGCGCGGCGCCCAGGTGATCGAGATCGTCGGCAGCCGCGCCATCGGCCCGCGCGACCGGTTGCTGCTGGTGCAGGTCGGCAAGGAGCAGATTCTTATCGGCCATACGCCGGGCAGTATCGAAGCCCTGCATGTCATGGCCGAGCCTGTCGAGGTGCCCGCAGCGGCACGCCAGGCCACGCCGGAGTTCGCCCAGCGGCTGCTCGAGCTGATGGGCAAGGATCAGAAGGACAAGAAGTGATGATGGGCGCCCTGCGCATGCTGTTCACCCTGGCGCTGCTGCTGGCTGCGCCATTGGCCCTGGCCGCCGACCCTTTGTCGATACCGGCCATTACCCTGTCCAGCGGGGCGGACGGGCAGCAGGAGTACTCGGTCAGCCTGCAGATCCTGCTGATCATGACGGCGCTGAGCTTCATTCCGGCGTTCGTCATCCTGATGACCAGCTTCACCCGCATCATCATTGTCTTCTCCATCCTGCGTCAGGCGCTGGGCCTGCAGCAGACCCCGTCCAACCAGGTGCTCACCGGCATGGCGCTGTTCCTGACCATGTTCATCATGGCGCCGGTGTTCGACCGGGTGAACAAGGACGCCCTGCAGCCGTACCTGGCCGAGCAGATGACTGCCCAGCAGGCGATCGACAAGGCCCAGGGGCCGCTGAAGGACTTCATGCTGGCGCAAACCCGGCAAAGCGACCTCGACCTGTTCATGCGCCTGTCCAAGCGCACCGATATTGCCGGCCCCGACCAGGTGCCGCTGACCATCCTGGTCCCGGCCTTCGTCACCTCGGAGCTCAAGACCGCGTTCCAGATCGGTTTCATGATTTTCATCCCGTTCCTGATCATCGACATGGTGGTCGCCAGTGTGCTGATGGCCATGGGTATGATGATGCTGTCGCCACTGATCATTTCGTTGCCGTTCAAGATCATGCTGTTCGTGCTGGTCGATGGCTGGGCGCTGATCATGGGTACCCTGGCCGGCAGTTTCGGCGGTGTCTGACACCCAAATGGAGAGCCTGACATGACGCCAGAAGTCGCAGTCGACCTGTTTCGTGACGCGTTGTGGCTGACCACGCTGATGGTGGCGGTGCTGGTGGTGCCGAGCCTGCTGGTCGGCCTGGTGGTGGCGATGTTCCAGGCTGCCACCCAGATCAACGAACAGACCCTGAGCTTCCTGCCACGCCTGCTGGTGATGCTGATCACGCTGATCGTCGCCGGGCCTTGGCTGGTGCAGAAATTCATGGAATACATCACCGGGCTGTACACCAACATCCCGCACCTGATCGGTTGACGCCGCCATGCTGGAGTTGACCAACGCGCAGATCGGTACCTGGGTCGCCACGTTCATCCTACCGCTGTTCAGGGTGACGGCGGTGCTGATGACCATGCCGATCTTCGGCACCAAGATGCTGCCGGCCCGGGTTCGCCTTTACGCGGCCGTGGCCATCACCGTGGTGATCGTGCCGGCCCTGCCGCCCATCCCCGAGTTTGAACCGCTGAGCCTGCGCGGCCTGCTGCTGTGCGCCGAGCAGGTCATCGTCGGGGCGTTGTTCGGTTTCTCGTTGCAGCTGTTGTTTCAGGCCTTCGTGATTGCCGGGCAGATCGTCGCGGTGCAGATGGGCATGGCCTTCGCCTCGATGGTCGACCCGGCCAACGGCGTCAACGTCACGGTGATCAGCCAATTCCTGACCATGCTGGTGAGTGTGCTGTTCCTGTTGATGAACGGGCATCTGGTGGTGTTCGAGGTGCTGACCGAGAGTTTCACCACGCTGCCGGTGGGCAGCGCCCTGGTGGTCAATCACTTTTGGGAGATGGCCGGGCGCCTGAGCTGGGTGATGGGCGCCGCACTGCTGCTGATCCTGCCGGCGATCGCCGCGTTGCTGGTGGTCAACATCGCCTTCGGCGTGATGACCCGTGCCGCGCCCCAGCTGAACATCTTCTCCATCGGTTTCCCGCTCACCCTGGTGCTGGGCATGGGGATCTTCTGGGTCGGCCTGGCCGACATTCTTTCCCACTACCAGGCACTGGCCAGCGAAGCGCTGCAGTGGCTGCGTGAACTGGCACGGGCGCGCTGAGCATGGCCGAAAGCGAGAGCGGGCAGGACAAGACAGAGGAACCCACCGAGAAGCGCAAAAAAGACGCGCGGGAAAAAGGTGAGATCGCCCGTTCCAAGGAGCTGAACACGGTTGCCGTGACCCTGGGGGGCGCGGGCGGTGTGCTGGCCTTCGGCGGCTATCTGGCGGAAACCCTGATGAGCCTGATGCGCATGAACTTCAGCCTGACCCGCGAAGTGATCGTGGATGAGCGCAGCATGGGGGCGTTCCTGCTGGCATCGGGCAAGATGGCCATCTGGTCGGTGCAGCCGATCCTGATCCTGCTGTTCGTCATTTCCTTCGTCGCACCCATCGCCCTGGGCGGGTTCCTGTTCTCCGGCAGCCTGATGCAGCCCAAATTCAGCCGCCTGAACCCGCTGTCGGGGATCAAGCGCATGTTCTCGATGAATTCGCTGACCGAGCTGCTCAAGGCCCTTGCCAAATTCATCATGATCCTGGTGGTGGCGCTGGTGGTGCTGGTCAGTGACCGTGAGGCGCTGTTGGCCATCGGCAAGATGCCGATGGAGCTGGCGATCATCCAGGCGCTCCAGGTGGTCGGTTGGAGTGCCTTGTGGATGGCTGCGGGGTTGCTGCTGATCGCTGGGCTCGACGTGCCGTTCCAGCTTTGGCAGTCGCACAAGAAGCTGAAGATGACCAAGCAGGAAGTGACCGACGAGTACAAGAACTCCGAGGGCAAGCCCGAGGTCAAGCAGCGCATACGCCAGCTGCAGCGCGAGATGTCGCAGCGGCGCATGATGGCGGCGGTGCCCGATGCCGACGTGATCATCACCAACCCGACCCACTATGCCGTGGCCTTGCAGTACGACCCGGAAAAAGGCAGTTCGGCGCCGCTGCTGCTGGCCAAGGGCACGGACTTCATGGCCTTGAAGATTCGCGAGATCGGCGTCGAACACAAGGTGCAGATCCTCGAGTCGCCGGCCCTGGCGCGGGCGATCTACTACTCCACGGAAATCGAGCAGGAAATCCCCGCCGGGTTGTACATGGCGGTGGCGCAGGTGCTGGCGTACGTGTTCCAGATCCGCCAGTACCGCGCCGGCCGGGGCAAGCCGCCGGAGCCGTTGAAGAAGGACCTGCCCATCCCCGACGACCTGCGGCGCGACAGCTGAGCCGGGCGCTCGCGGCTCAGAGCTCGCTGACGAAGGTCCCGGTGCCGTCGAGGATGTTGCGCAGGGTCAGCGCCACTTCGTCCAGGTCGGTGCCGGCGGAGGTCAGGATGATCTCCAGCGCCTCATCGCCCTTCAGCGCGTCACGGTCGCCTGCGGCCACCTCGATCAGCAGCCGCGATTCACTCAAGGTCACCTTCAGCCCATCCAGGGTCGACGGCTCGTCATCCAGGGTCAGGTCGACCGTATCCTCGTCCGGGTAGCGGGTCAGCAGGAACATCTGGCCCTTGTCGCTGTGGCAGCACAGGGTCGCCATGTTGTCTTCCTCGTCGTCACAAGGGGTGGCGAAGAGCAGGGCGGTTTTCAATTGCATGGGCAGCTCGGGTCGGTAGTCAAAGGCGCAAGCTTCAGCCTCAGGGTTCGGCAGGTCAAGCGTTGCGGCCCAATTCTCGGATTTTGCCGATTGCGGCGCGAAGCTTGCAGCCCGAGGCTTGCTGCCGGTCATTGACCGAATATGTCGCAGCGCTGCAAGCCGGAGTGACCGTTCAGTCGTTAAGCTCCCCAGTCGATGGGTTCCCGTAAAGGCACAGCCACCGGGCAGTCGCTTTTGCAGGTACCCAACGCTTCCGTCTTGCCACGGGTTGGCTATGGTTGATCCGTACAAGGCGCACGCACGCGACGCTTCACCTATAAAAGCCCAAGCGGAGTACCACAGATGGCGTTCTTCACCGCAGCCAGCAAAGCCGACTTCCAGCATCAACTGCAAGCGGCCCTGGCGCAGCACATCAGCGAACAGTCCCTGCCACAAGTGGCACTGTTCGCCGACCAGTTCTTCGGCATCATCTCTCTGGACGAACTCACTCAGCGGCGGCTGTCCGACCTCGCCGGCTGCACGCTTTCCGCCTGGCGCATCATCGAGCGCTTCGACCCCGAACACCCGCAGGTGCGGGTCTACAACCCCGATTACGAACGCCACGGCTGGCAATCCACCCACACCGTGGTCGAGGTGCTGCATCACGACCTGCCGTTCCTGGTCGACTCGGTGCGTACCGAACTCAACCGCCGCGGCTACAGCATCCACACCCTGCAGACCACCGTGCTCAGCGTACGCCGTGGCAGCAAGGGCGAACTGGTCGAGCTGCTGCCCAAGGGCACCCAGGGCGAGGGCGTCAGCCACGAATCGCTGATGTACCTGGAGATCGATCGCTGCTCCAACAGCGCCGAGCTCACTACCTTGACCAAGGAGCTGGAGCAGGTGCTGGCCGAAGTGCGCGGCGTGGTCGCCGACTTCGAGCCGATGAAGGCCAAGATCCACGAACTGCTGGCACTGGTCGAGCAGAACGCCTTCGGCCCGGCGCAAAACGACAAGGCCGAGGTGAAGAGCTTCCTGTCGTGGCTGCTGGACAACCATTTCACCTTCCTCGGCTATGAAGAGTTCACCGTCCAGGCCGATGCCGACGGTGGCCACCTGGTCTACGACGACGCCTCCTTCCTCGGTCTGACCCGCCTGCTGCGCGCCGGCCTGGGTGCCGATGACCTGCGCATCGAGGACTACGCCGTCGCCTACCT
This sequence comes from Pseudomonas sp. EMN2, assembly GCF_009650555.1. Classification (NCBI taxonomy): domain Bacteria; kingdom Pseudomonadati; phylum Pseudomonadota; class Gammaproteobacteria; order Pseudomonadales; family Pseudomonadaceae; genus Pseudomonas; species Pseudomonas sp. EMN2. The sequence continues at coordinate 44,015 of NZ_VZZR01000007.1, read as the reverse complement.
GCGCGAGCCGCGCCTGCTGTCGTTCGCCAAGGCCTCGCAACCGAGCCGCGTGCACCGCCCGGCCTACCCGGACTACGTGTCGATCCGCCAGATCGACGCGGACGGCAATGTGCTCAAGGAATGCCGCTTCATGGGCCTGTACACCTCGTCGGTGTACGGCGAGAGCGTGCATACCATCCCTTACATTCGCGGCAAGGTGGCCGAAGTCGAGCGCCGCTCGCACTTCGATCCCAAGGCCCACCTGGGCAAGGAACTGGCGCAGGTACTCGAAGTGCTGCCGCGCGACGACCTGTTCCAGACCCCGGTCGACGAGCTGTTCAGCACCGCCATGTCGATCGTGCAGATCCAGGAACGCAACAAGATCCGCGTGTTCCTGCGCAAGGACCCGTACGGCCGCTTCTGCTACTGCCTGGCCTACGTGCCCCGCGAGATCTACTCCACCGAAGTGCGGCAGAAGATCCAGCAGGTGCTGATGGAGCGCCTGAAGGCCACCGACTGCGAATTCTGGACCTTCTTCTCCGAATCGGTGCTGGCCCGCGTGCAGCTGATCCTGCGCGTCGACCCGAAGAACCGCATCGATATCGACCTGCAGCAGCTGGAAAACGAAGTGATCCAGGCTTGCCGCTCGTGGCATGACGATTATTCGGCGCTGGTGGTGGAAAACTTCGGCGAAGCCCAGGGCACCAACATCCTCGACGACTTCCCGAAAGGCTTCCCGGCCGGCTACCGCGAGCGCTTCGCCGCCCATTCGGCGGTGGTCGACATGCAGCACGTGTTGAACCTGTCGGAACACAAACCGCTGGCCATGAGCTTCTACCAGCCGCTCACGCAGCTCGGTGAACGCACGCTGCACTGCAAGCTGTACCACGCCGATACGCCGCTGGCGCTGTCGGACGTGCTGCCGATCCTGGAAAACCTCGGCCTGCGCGTGCTCGGCGAGTTCCCTTACCGCCTGCGCCATGCCAGTGGCCGTGAGTTCTGGATCCACGACTTTGCCTTCACCTACAGCGAAGGCCTGAACCTGGATATCCAGCAGCTCAACGACACCTTCCAGGATGCCTTCGTCCATATCGTCAAGGGCGACGCCGAGAACGACGCCTTCAACCGCCTGGTGCTGACCGCCGGCCTGCCGTGGCGCGACGTGGCGCTGCTGCGCGCCTATGCCCGCTACCTGAAGCAGATCCGCCTGGGCTTCGACCTGGGTTACATCGCCAGCACCCTGAACAACCACACCGACATCGCCCGCGAGCTGACCCGGTTGTTCAAGACCCGTTTCTACCTGGCGCGCAAGCTCACCCAGGAAGACCTCGACGACAAGCAGCAGCGCCTGGAACAGGCGATCCTCACCGCCCTGGACGAGGTGCAGGTGCTCAACGAGGACCGCATCCTGCGGCGCTACCTGGACCTGATCAAGGCCACCCTGCGCACCAACTTCTACCAGCCGGACGCCAACGGCCAGAACAAGTCGTACTTCAGCTTCAAGTTCAACCCCAAGCTGATCCCCGAGCTGCCCAAGCCGGTACCGAAATTCGAGATCTTCGTTTATTCGCCGCGGGTCGAGGGCGTGCATCTGCGCTTCGGCAACGTTGCCCGTGGCGGCCTGCGCTGGTCGGATCGCGAAGAAGACTTCCGCACCGAAGTGCTGGGCCTGGTCAAGGCGCAGCAGGTGAAGAACTCGGTGATCGTGCCGGTGGGCGCCAAGGGCGGCTTCCTGCCGCGCCGCCTGCCGCTGGGCGGCAGCCGTGACGAGATCGCCGCCGAGGGCGTGGCGTGCTACCGCATCTTCATCTCCGGCCTGCTCGACATCACCGACAACCTCAAGGACGGTGGCGTGGTGCCGCCAGCGAATGTGGTGCGTCACGATGACGACGACCCGTACCTGGTCGTCGCTGCGGACAAAGGCACCGCGACCTTCTCCGACATCGCCAACGGCATCGCCATCGACTACGGCTTCTGGCTGGGCGATGCGTTCGCCTCGGGCGGCTCGGCCGGCTACGACCACAAGAAGATGGGCATCACCGCCCGTGGCGCGTGGGTGGGCGTGCAGCGCCACTTCCGCGAGCGCGGCATCAACGTGCAGGAAGACCCGATCACCGTGGTGGGGGTCGGCGACATGGCCGGTGACGTGTTCGGCAACGGCCTGCTGATGTCGGAAAAACTGCAGCTGGTGGCCGCGTTCAACCACCTGCACATCTTCATCGACCCGAATCCGGACCCGGCCACCAGCTTCGTCGAGCGCAAGCGCCTGTTCGACCTGCCGCGCTCGGCCTGGAGCGACTACGACACCAGCATCATGTCCGAAGGCGGCGGGATCTTCCCGCGCAGTGCCAAGAGCATCGCCATCAGCCCGCAGATGAAGGAACGCTTCGCCATCGAAGCCGACCGCCTGACCCCGACCGAGCTGTTGCACGCCCTGCTGCAGGCGCCTGTCGACCTGCTGTGGAACGGCGGTATCGGCACCTACGTCAAGGCCAGCAGCGAAAGCCACGCCGATGTCGGCGACAAGGCCAACGATGCCCTGCGCGTCAACGGCAACGAACTGCGCTGCAAGGTAGTGGGCGAGGGCGGCAACCTGGGCATGACCCAGCTCGGCCGTGTCGAGTTCGGCCTCAATGGCGGCGCCACCAACACCGACTTCATCGACAACGCCGGTGGCGTGGACTGCTCCGACCACGAGGTCAACATCAAGATCCTGCTCAACGAAGTGGTGCAGGCCGGCGACATGACCGAGAAGCAGCGTAACCAGCTGCTGGGCAGCATGACCGACGAAGTGGCCGGGCTGGTGCTGGGCAACAACTACAAGCAGACGCAAGCGCTGTCGCTGGCCGCGCGCCGCGCCCGCGAGCGGATTGCCGAGTACAAGCGCCTGATGGCCGACCTCGAGGCCCGTGGCAAGCTGGACCGCGCCATCGAGTTCCTGCCCAGTGAAGAGCAGCTGGCCGAGCGCCTGGCCGCAGGCCAGGGCCTGACCCGCGCCGAGCTGTCGGTGCTGATCTCGTACAGCAAGATCGACCTCAAGGAGCAACTGCTCAAGTCGCTGGTGCCGGACGACGACTACCTCACCCGCGACATGGAGACCGCCTTCCCGCCGTCGCTGGTGACCAAGTACGCCGACTCCATGCGCGGCCACCGCCTGAAGCGCGAGATCGTCAGCACCCAGATCGCCAACGACCTGGTCAACAACATGGGCATCACCTTCGTGCAGCGCCTGAAGGAGTCCACCGGCATGAGCCCGGCCAACGTGGCCGGCGCCTACGTGATCGTGCGCGACATCTTCCACCTGCCGCACTGGTTCCGTCAGATCGAGGCCCTGGACTACCAGGTGCCGGCCGAGATCCAGCTGACCCTGATGGACGAGCTGATGCGCCTGGGCCGCCGCGCCACCCGCTGGTTCCTGCGCAGCCGGCGCAACGAGCAGGACGCTGGCCGTGACGTCGCCCACTTCGGGCCGAAGATCGCCCAGCTTGGGCTCAAGCTCGACGAACTGCTCGAAGGCCCGACCCGCGAGCGCTGGATGGTCCGTTACCAGGGCTTCGTAGAAGCCGGTGTGCCGGAACTGCTGGCGCGCATGGTGGCCGGTACCACGCACCTGTACACCCTGCTGCCGATCATCGAGGCGTCGGACGTGACCGGGCATGATCCTGCGCAGGTGGCCAAGGCGTTCTTCGCCGTTGGCAGCTCGCTGGACCTGACCTGGTACCTGCAGGAAATCAGCAACCTGCCGGTGGAAAACAACTGGCAGGCGCTGGCCCGCGAAGCATTCCGCGACGACATCGACCTGCAGCAGCGGGCGATCACCATCTCGGTCTTGCAGATGGCCGATGCGCCGGAAGATATGGACGCCCGCGTGGCCCTGTGGTGCGAGCAGCACCGGGTGATGGTGGAGCGCTGGCGCGCCATGCTCGACGACCTGCGCAACGCCACCGGTACCGACTATGCGATGTACGCGGTGGCCAACCGCGAGCTGGTCGACCTGGCGATGAGCGGGCAGGCGGCGGTGATTCCGTCCTGATCCAAGCGTTGCAATGAAAAAAGCCCCGGCAGTGATGCCGGGGCTTTTTCATTTCATTGGGGGAGGCGTGGGAGCGGGCTTGCCCCGCGATAGCGTCCGGTCAGGCCATGGTCAATCGCGGGGCAAGCCCGCTCCCACGCTGTCCGTACCGAACCTGTTCCCACAGGTCTGCAGCGGCTTACTTGAAGCGCCGCTCCACGCCTTTCTCCACCAGGATCTTCGCCGAAATCTCTTCCACCGAAAAATGCGTGGAGTTGATGTTGGGAATGTTCTCCCGGCGGAACAGGCTTTCCACCTCGCGCACCTCGAACTCACATTGGGCGAAGCTCGAATAGCGGCTGTTGGGCTTGCGTTCGTGGCGGATGGCGGTCAGGCGGTCGGGGTCGATGGTCAGGCCGAACAGCTTGTTGTGGTGCTTCTTCAGCACCGCTGGCAGCTGCAGGCGCTCCATGTCGTCTTCGGTCAACGGGTAGTTGGCGGCGCGAATACCGAACTGCATGGCCATGTACAGGCAGGTCGGGGTCTTGCCGCAGCGCGACACGCCGACCAGGATCAGGTCGGCCTTGTCGTAGTAATGGGTGCGCGCGCCGTCGTCGTTGTCGAGGGCGAAGTTGACCGCCTCGATACGCTCCATGTAGTTGGAATTGCCGCCGATCGAGTGGGATTTGCCCACGGAATACGACGAGTGGGCAGTCAATTCCTGCTCGAGCGGGGATAAAAACGTCGAAAAGATGTCGATCATGAAGCCATTGGACGTAGCCATGACTTCGCGGATGTCCTGGTTGACGATGGTGTCGAAGATGATCGGGCGAACCCCGTCGCGCTCGGCCGCCGCGTTGATTTGCTGGACCATGGCCCGGGCCTTGTCCAGCGTATCGATGTAGGGGCGGGTGAATTTATTGAACGGAATGCTCTCGAATTGTGCGAGCAGGCTCTGCCCCAACGTTTCTGCAGTGATGCCGGTACCGTCGGAGATGAAAAACGCGGTTCGTTTCATTTGCACCTGGGGGCCTTAAGCTGCCGAAGATTTCTGGATATGATAGGTTCGGTTTGCCGAACGCGGTTGCTCGGCATTCTCACTTATTTTCCAGGTCCAGGCCACAAGCGTCCCGGCCCAGTCGCAGAGCAGACAGGCGGGCGCCCTTGAGCTTTTCCAATACAGTTAGTGGAGAGATCACCTTGGTAGAGTACGTAGTTTCCCTCGATAAGCTCGGCGTCCATGATGTGGAGCATGTGGGGGGCAAGAACGCATCCCTGGGCGAGATGATCAGCAATCTTGCCGGTGCCGGCGTTTCGGTGCCGGGCGGCTTTGCCACTACGGCTCAGGCGTACCGCGACTTTCTCGAACAGAGTGGCCTGAACGACCGTATCCACGCCGCGCTCGACGCGCTGGACGTCGATGACATCAATGCCCTGACCAAGACCGGCGCACAGATCCGCCAGTGGGTCATGGAAGCCGAATTCCCGGCACGCCTGGATTCGGAAATCCGTACGGCCTTCGCCGCAATGGCCGCCGGCAACGACAACATGGCGGTCGCCGTGCGTTCCTCGGCCACCGCCGAAGACCTGCCGGACGCCTCGTTCGCCGGCCAGCAGGAAACCTTCCTCAACATCCGTGGCGTCGACAACGTGATCCGCGCGGCCAAGGAAGTCTTCGCTTCGCTGTTCAACGACCGTGCCATCGCCTACCGCGTGCACCAGGGCTTCGACCACAAGCTGGTTGCCCTGTCCGCCGGCGTGCAGCGCATGGTCCGCTCCGAAACCGGCACCGCCGGCGTGATGTTCACCCTCGACACCGAGTCGGGCTTCCGTGACGTGGTGTTCATCACCGGCGCCTACGGCCTGGGTGAAACCGTCGTGCAGGGCGCGGTCAACCCGGACGAATTCTACGTACACAAGAACACCTTGCAGGCCGGTCGCCCGGCGATCCTGCGCCGCAACCTGGGCAGCAAGGCGATCAAGATGGTCTACGGCGACGAAGCCAAGGCCGGCCGTTCGGTCAAGACCGTCGAGGTCGACCGCGCCGAACGCGCACGCTTCTGCCTGAGCGACGCCGAAGTGGCCGAGCTGGCCAAGCAGGCGATGATCATCGAGCAGCACTACCAGCGCCCGATGGACATCGAGTGGGCCAAGGACGGTGACGACGGCAAGCTGTACATCGTTCAGGCCCGCCCTGAGACGGTGAAGAGCCGTGCCAGCGCCAACGTCATGGAGCGCTACCTGCTCAAGGAAAAAGGCACCGTGCTGGTCGAAGGCCGTGCCATCGGCCAGCGCATCGGCGCCGGCAAGGTACGCGTGATCAAGGACGTGTCGGAAATGGACAAGGTCCAGCCCGGCGACGTGCTGGTCTCGGACATGACCGACCCGGATTGGGAGCCGGTGATGAAGCGCGCCAGCGCCATCGTCACCAACCGCGGCGGGCGCACCTGCCACGCGGCGATCATCGCCCGTGAACTGGGTATCCCGGCTGTGGTCGGTTGCGGCAACGCCACCCAGGTGCTCAAGGACGGCCAGGGCGTGACCGTGTCCTGCGCCGAAGGCGACACCGGCTTCATCTTCGAAGGCGAACTGGGCTTCGACGTCAAGCAGAACTCGGTGGACGCCATGCCGGAACTGCCGTTCAAGATCATGATGAACGTCGGCAACCCGGACCGCGCGTTCGACTTCGCCCAACTGCCCAACGAAGGTGTGGGCCTGGCGCGCCTGGAGTTCATCATCAACCGCATGATCGGCGTGCACCCCAAGGCGCTGCTGAACTACGCGGGCCTGCCGCCGGAGCTCAAAGAGAGCGTCGACAAGCGCATCGCCGGCTACAGCGACCCGGTCGGCTTCTATGTCGAGAAGCTGGTCGAGGGCATCAGCACCCTGGCTGCGGCCTTCTACCCGAAAAAGGTCATCGTGCGCCTGTCGGACTTCAAGTCCAACGAATACGCCAACCTGATCGGCGGCAAGCTGTACGAGCCGGAAGAAGAAAACCCGATGCTGGGCTTCCGCGGCGCCTCGCGCTACATCAGCGAGTCGTTCCGTGACTGCTTCGAGCTCGAATGCCGCGCCCTCAAGCGCGTGCGCAACGAGATGGGCCTGACCAACGTCGAGATCATGGTGCCGTTCGTGCGCACCCTGGGCGAAGCCAGCCAGGTCGTCGACCTGCTCGCCGAGAACGGCCTGGCCCGTGGCGACAACGGCCTGCGCGTGATCATGATGTGCGAGCTGCCGTCCAACGCCATCCTGGCCGAGGAGTTCCTCGAGTACTTCGACGGCTTCTCCATCGGTTCCAACGACCTGACCCAGCTCACCCTGGGCCTGGACCGTGACTCGGGGATCATCGCCCACCTGTTCGACGAGCGTAACCCTGCGGTCAAGAAGCTGCTGGCCAACGCCATCGCCGCGTGCAACAAGGCCGGCAAGTACATCGGCATCTGCGGCCAGGGCCCATCGGACCACCCGGACCTGGCCAAGTGGCTGATGGAGCAGGGCATCGAGAGCGTGTCGCTGAACCCGGACTCGGTGCTCGAGACCTGGTTCTTCCTGGCCGAAGGCCAGGGCGCAGCCTGATGTACTGATCAGGGGCGTGTGCCGCGCCCCTGCATCGATTCGTGGGAGCGGGCTTGCCCCGCGATGGCGTCAGCGCCGACACTGGTGTCGCCTGGCCTGACGCCATCGCGGGGCAAGCCCGCTCCCACGTTTTCATCTACTAACAGTTTGTGAAGCCATGCAAAGCAGCAGCACCCAATTTCCCGTCGCGTTGCTCAGTGCCGAGCGCCGCGGCGACCTCAGCGAAGACGTCTACCGGATCAAGGCCGGCAACAGCCCCGATTCGAGCGTCGAGCTGGCCGTCACTCGCCTTGGCCTGGCCGACCAGGGTCGTGCCCAAGGCGTGCCGGTCATTCTCCTGCACGGCAGTTTTTCCAATCGGCGCTTCTGGTACTCGCCCAAGGGCATCGGCCTGGGTGCCTACCTCGCCCGCGCCGGTTTCGATGTATGGATCCCGGAGATGCGCGGCCATGGCCTGTCGCCACGCAACCGCGCCTGGCAGCACAACCGTGTGGCCGACTATGCGCGCTATGACCTGCCGGTGATTGGCGCTTTCGTCCAGGAGCAGGCCGGGCAGTCGCCGCACTGGCTGGGCCATTCCCTGGGCGGCACCACCCTGGCCGCTGCGCTGGGCGGTGGCTACCTGGCCAGCGCGCAGGTGGCCAGCGCGGCCTTCTTCGGCGCCCAGGTCAGCCGCGTGTACTGGCCGCTCAAGGTGCCGCCGGTGGCGTGGGGCGCGAAGCTGCTGCTCAAGCGTTTTGACCAGATCAGCGGTTCGCGGCTCAAGCGCGGCCCGGAAGACGAGCCGATTGGCCTGGCGCTTGAAAGCCTGCGCTGGAATTGCCTGTTCGGCAGGTTCGGCGACAAGGACCGCGACTGGTGGGCGGGGCTGGCCGAGGTCGATGTGCCGGTGTTGGCCGTGGCCGGGGCAGGGGATTTCCAGGACCCGGTGTGGGCTTGCCGCAAGCTGTTCGAGCAGTTGGGCGGTGACAGCAAGCAGTTCCTGCGTTTGGGGAAGGAGCAAGGCTTCGATGCCTTCGGGCACGTCGACATGCTGGTCAGCAAGGCGGCGCAGGCCCAGGTGTGGCCGTTGGTGGAGCGCTGGTTGCGTGACCCCTTGCTGCCGGTGCATGAATCGACGGTGGTGGCGGAGCCTGTGCCTGTCAGCTGATGCCAGGGTTGGCCCCTTCGCGGGTAAACCCGCTCCCACAGGATTTCACACCTCTCCTGTGGGAGCGGGTTTACCCGCGAAAAGGCCGGACCAGGCAAAAATAAATTGACTGCTCGGTCCCGGATGACTGCCATGCCTTGCAAGGTGTAGCCTTGGTCCCACCTTCGCTTTCGTTGTGACTGACAGGAGTTTCCCATGCAGCATTACGTAACGCCCGACCTCTGCGACGCCTACCCAGACCTCGTCCAGGTGCTCGAACCCATGTTCAGCAACTTCGGTGGCCGCGACTCGTTCGGCGGCCAGATCGTCACCATCAAATGCTTCGAAGACAACTCGCTGGTCAAGGAGCAGGTCGAACTCGACGGCAAAGGCAAGGTGCTGGTGGTCGATGGCGGTGGTTCGCTGCGCCGTGCGCTGCTGGGCGACATGCTCGCCGAAAAGGCGGCGAAGAGCGGCTGGGAAGGCCTGGTGATCTACGGCTGCGTGCGCGACGTCGACGTGCTGGTGCAGACCGATGTGGGTGTGCAGGCCCTGGCCAGCCACCCGATGAAGACCGACAAGCGCGGTATTGGCGACCTCAACGTCGCGGTGACCTTTGCCGGGGTGACCTTCCGCCCGGGCGAATATGTGTACGCCGACAACAATGGCGTGATCGTCTCGCCAAGCCCGCTGAAGATGCCCGAGTGACGCGCGGCGCGCGCTGATGGAGCTTTGATGTTCGAGGAAGACAACGCGCAGTGGGGGCTGGTGCATGCCCTGGTGCTCGATGGCAAAGGCGGCGCGCGTTCGATTGCCCGTACCGAGCTGGACGATCTGCAGCTGCAGCCGCTGGAGAGCCTGTGGCTGCACTGGGACCGTAGCCATCCGCAGACCCGCACCTGGTTGCTGCACGACAGTGGCCTGAGCGAGTTCGCCTGCGACCTGCTGCTGGAAGAGAACACCCGACCGCGCCTGCTGCAGCTGGCCAACGAGCAGATGCTGCTGTTCCTGCGTGGGGTCAACCTCAACCCGGGTGCAGAGCCCGAGGACATGGTTTCGGTGCGCATTTTTGCTGAGGCGCAGCGGGTCATCTCGCTGCGCCTGCGGCCGCTGCGCGCCAGCGACGAGGTGCTGCAGCAACTGGACGAGGGCAGGGGGCCGAAGTCGGCGTCCGAGCTGTTGCTGCTGATGGGCGAGTTGCTCACCGAGAAGGTCCAGGCGCTGGTCAGCGACCTGTCCGAGGCGGTCGATCTCGAAGAAGAGAAGGTGGAGGCCGACGAACGGTATGCGCCTGAGCAAGGCAGCCTGCAGCAGATTCGTCGACGTGCCGCCGGCCTGCGCCGATTCCTTGCCCCGCAGCGGGATATCTACGCCCAGTTGTCGCGCAACAAGTGCAGCTGGTTCGCCGATCCCGACAGCGACTACTGGAACGAGCTCAACAACAGCCTGATCCGTTATCTAGAAGAGCTGGAACTGGCCCGCGAGCGCGCAGCCCTGGTGCTGGAAAGCGAGGATCGGCGTCGCAGCGAGCGGATGAACCGGACCATGTACCGCTTCGGCATCATTACCTGCATCTTCCTGCCCATGAGCTTCATCACCGGCTTGCTGGGCATCAATGTCGGCGGCATTCCGGGCTCGAACAGCCCTTATGGTTTCCTGTTCGCCAGCTTGATCGTGCTCGGCCTGGCGGTGGGGCAGTGGCTGTTGTTCCGCAAGCTGCGGTGGGTCTAGATGGCGTGCGGCCTGTTCTGTTCTCATCCTGAAACATTCGTCCCACATCCCTGTGTGACCCATCGCTCGCAGCTCTCGTCTTTGACTGACACTGCGCGAGGTGCCCATGCACGATCCGTTTGAAGAATCCCTGCGTGACCTGCTCAAGGCGTCACCCTCCGGCCAGGAGCGCGACGACGCCGCCTGCCTGGGTCGCGTGCTCAAGACCGCCAACCGCCAGGTCGGCGCGGGCGATCTGTTCAGCCTGCTGGGCCGTTGGAGCCAGGCACTGATGATCGCTGTCAACAATGGCTCGGCGCATGTCGCGCCAGTGCGTCGCAATGCCACCCGCAACCCTGCCTCCGGCAGAAACGTAGATAAGGCCGATTGAATATGGAACTCGATCTCTGGACCCAGAGTCTGGTCACTGCCATGACTGCCCTTTGGACCAAGGTGGCGAACTTCATCCCCAACCTGTTCGGGGCGCTGGTGGTGGTGCTGCTTGGTTTCGTCGTGGCGAAGCTGCTCGACACCCTGCTGTCCAAGCTGCTGGCAAAATTTGGCCTGGATCGCCTGATGAGCGGTACCGGGCTGACCAAGATCCTTGCTCGGGCGGGGATTCAGGTGCCGATTTCGACGCTGGTCGGCAAGATCGTCTACTGGTTCGTGCTGTTGATCTTCCTGGTCTCTGCCGCGGAATCCCTGGGTCTTGAGCGGGTCTCGGCTACGCTGGACATGCTCGCCCTGTACCTGCCGAAGGTATTCGGTGCGGCGCTGGTGCTGCTGGCCGGTGTGCTGCTGGCACAGCTGGTCAACGGTCTGGTGCGCGGCGCTGCCGAAGGTATCGGCCTGGAGTACGCCGCCGGTGTCGGGCGGATTGCCCAGGGCCTGGTGATCATCATCAGCATCTCGGTCGCGATCAGCCAGTTGGAGGTCAAGACCGACCTGCTGAACCATGTGATCGTCATCGGATTGATTACCGTTGGTCTGGCAATTGCATTGGCAATGGGCCTCGGCAGCCGTGAAATCGCCGGGCAGATTCTTGCCGGAATCTACGTGCGCGAACTCTATCAGGTCGGCCAGCAGGTGCGGATTGGCGAGGTCGAAGGGCATATCGAAGAGATTGGCACGGTCAAGACGACGCTGCTCACCGATGATGGCGAACTGGTGTCGCTGTCCAATCGCGAGCTGCTCGAGCAGCGCGTAAATAGCCGCTAACCGCACAAAAGCTGTTAATGTATGCCGCCGCGAAAATCGGCCCTAGGGGCTGAGCGGCGACATTGACCCGACTGTCGGCCAGATCCGCATTGAATAAAGTTCATTTGCCGCCCATGCGCTATGACCCCCGGGAGCTCACCGACGAGGAGTTGGTGGCGCGTTCGCATGAGGAGCTGTTTCACGTTACCCGCGCCTATGAGGAGCTCATGAGGCGCTATCAGCGCACGCTGTTCAATGTGTGTGCGCGGTATCTGGGGAACGACCGGGATGCTGACGATGTCTGTCAGGAGGTGATGCTCAAAGTGCTGTACGGGCTGAAGAACTTCGAGGGTAAATCCAAGTTCAAGACCTGGCTCTACAGCATCACCTACAACGAATGCATTACCCAGTACCGCAAGGAGCGTCGCAAGCGCAGGTTGATGGATGCCCTGAGTCTGGACCCTGTCGAAGAGGCGTCCGAGGACAAGGCTCCGAAACCGGAAGAGAAAGGCGGGCTGGATAAATGGCTGGTGCATGTGAACCCGATCGACCGGGAAATCCTGGTGCTGCGATTTGTCGCGGAGCTGGAATTCCAGGAGATCGCCGACATCATGCACATGGGCCTGAGCGCCACGAAAATGCGTTACAAGCGCGCGCTCGACAAGCTTAGAGAGAAATTTGCTGGGCTCACTGAAACTTAGTGGCGATCAAATATCTCTAACCACCCGGCGAGTTCTGCTAGACTTGCCGTCGAGTTGTCCCCCGGATGTTGGTGGGACTGCTTAACTATCACCAGATGGGGATTTAACGGATGAAATTGAAAAACACCTTGGGCTTGGCCATTGGTTCGCTTGTAGCCGCCACTTCGTTTGGCGCTCTGGCACAAGGTCAAGGCGCCGTTGAGGTTGAAGGCTTCTACAAGAAAGAATTCTTCGACAGCCAGCGCGACTTCAAGAACGACGGCAACCTGTTCGGCGGTTCGGTCGGTTACTTCCTGACCGACGACGTTGAACTGCGTCTGGGCTACGACGAAGTACACAACGCCCGTGGCGAAGACGGCAAGAACATCAAGGGCTCGAACACCGCCCTGGACGCTCTGTACCACTTCAACAACCCGTACGACGCCATCCGTCCATACGTTTCGGCCGGTTTCTCCCACCAGTCGCTCGGCCAGACCGGCCGTGGTGGTCGTAACCAGTCCACCTTCGCCAACGTTGGCGCTGGCGCCAAGTGGTACATCACTGACATGTTCTACGCCCGTGCCGGCGTTGAAGCTCAGTACAACATCGACCAGGGCGACACCGAGTGGGCCCCGAGCGTTGGTATCGGCCTGAACTTCGGCGGTAGCCCGAAGCACGCCGAAGCCGCTCCAGCTCCAGTTGCTGAAGTCTGCTCCGACAGCGACAACGACGGCGTTTGCGACAACGTCGACAAGTGCCCTGACACCCCAGCCAACGTTACCGTTGACGCTGATGGCTGCCCGGCTGTTGCCGAAGTCGTTCGCGTTGAGCTGGACGTCAAGTTCGACTTCGACAAGTCGGTCGTCAAGCCAAACAGCTACGGCGACATCAAGAACCTGGCTGACTTCATGAAGCAGTACCCACAGACCACCACCACCGTGGAAGGTCACACTGACTCCGTCGGCCCAGACGCTTACAACCAGAAGCTGTCCGAGCGTCGTGCTGGCGCTGTCAAGCAGGTCCTGACCCAGCAGTACGGCATCGAATCCAGCCGTGTTGACTCGGTTGGCTACGGTGAGACCCGTCCGGTCGCCGACAACGCCACCGAAGCTGGCCGCGCCGTTAACCGTCGCGTAGAAGCTCAGGTAGAAGCCCAGGCCAAGTAATTGGTTTGAAGCTTCACGAAAAACCCGGCCTCGGCCGGGTTTTTCTTTGCCTGGGATTTTTGGGGCGTGTCAGCCCGCCAAAGCACGAAAGCGCTCGATACCCGCCTGTACCGCCCCCACCACCTCACCGATCACCAGAATTGCCGGGCTGCGCAAGCCAAAGGCCAATGCGTCCTCTTCCAGCGCCGCCAGGTGGCTGCGGCACTCGCGCTGCTGCGCCAATGACGCATTCTCGATCATCGCCACTGGCGTGCCGGGCGCCATCCCGCCTTCCAGCAAACCGCGGCGAATCTGCTCCAGCCGCGCTACGCCCATGTACAGCACCAGCGTCGTGCCGCCCTGGGCCAGCGCTTGCCAGTTCAATTCGCTGTCGTCCTGGGTGTGCGCGGTCAACAGCGTCACGCCACGGCTGACGCCGCGCAGCGTCAGCGGAATGTCGCACTGGGTGGCCCCGGCCAGCCCGGCGGTGATGCCGTTGACCACCTCCACCTCGATGCCGTGGCCGCGCAGCCACAGCGCCTCTTCGCCGGCGCGGCCGAAGATGCATGGGTCGCCGCCCTTGAGCCGCACCACGCAGCGCCCCTGGCGGGCGTGGCGCAGCATCAGGCGCTGGATGAAGGCCTGGGGCGTGGAGCGGCAACCGCCGCGCTTGCCCACGGCAATGACCCGTGCCTGCGGGCAGTGCGCCAATATGGCTGGGTTGACCAGATCGTCGATCATCACCACCTGGGCCTGGCCCAGCGCGCGCACAGCCTTGAGGGTGAGCAGTTCGGGGTCGCCAGGGCCGGCGCCAACCAACCAGACTTTCGCATTCATCGGGTGTTCCTCATCGACAGGTGCCATTCAACCCTTGAGCAGGGCGAACAGCAGGATCAGGTTGAACAGCAAGGACAGCAGCGCCAGGCTGCGCCAGACCTTCAATGGCTCACGCTCCAACAGCGGGCGCGGGCGGTCGGGCAGCACCTGGCGGTCGCCACGTTCGAGCAGCAGCAACCACTGCTCGGCGGTCTCGAAGCGTTGCGCAGGGTCGGCGGCCAGCCCCTGCTCCAGGTTGCGTTGCAACCAATCGGGCAGGTCGGGGCGGTAGCGGCCGGGGTTGATTGGCAGGGTGAAGCGCGGGCGCTGGAACGCCTCGATTTCGCCGTAGGGGTAGTGGCCCGTCAGCAGGTAATAGAGCGTCACGCCCACGGCGTAGAGGTCTTGGCGCGGGCTTGGCGGTTGGCCTTCGAACGCCTCCGGGGCAATGTAGGACGGGGTGCCGGGCAGGCTGTGCGGCTGGTCTTCGCATAGGCCCGGGCAGTACGCCAGGCCAAAGTCCAGCAGGCGCAGCTGACCGTCACTGCCCAGGTGCAGGTTCTCAGGCTTGATATCGCGGTGCAGCAGGTTGCGCCGGTGCAGCACACCGACGGCCTGCAGCAACTGGCGCGCCATCTCCAGCCACTGGGGCAGGGGCAGCGGGCCGTGTTGTGCGAGCACCGCGGCCAGTGTCGTGCCGGGGTATTCACGCATCAGGTAATACAGATGCTGGCGCTGGCCCGCCGGGTGCACCTCGGGGAAGTGGCGGCCGGCTACCCGGCGCAGGAACCATTCCTCCAGCAGCAGGGCCTGGGCGGCCCCCGCTTCCTGATCACGGGCTTGCGGCAGGGTCTTTAGCAGCCAGGCCTGGCCGAGTGCGTCGTGGACCCGGTACAGCAATGATTGCCGACTCTGTGTCAGCAGCCCATCGACCCGCCAGCCATCGATCATCTGCCCGTCACGCAACGGGCCGGGCAAGGGCCACTGCTGCAATTGCGCCAGGGTGTCGCCGAGGTTGGCGGCGCCCAGTGCGTCGACACTGACCAGCAGGGCGCTGGCATTGTCCTGGCTGCCGCTGTGGTGGGCGGTGGCCACCAGGGTGTCGACGGCGTCCTGCAGGTCGGGGTGTTCGCGCAGGATGGCCAGGATCCGCTGGTCGCCCAGGCTGGCCCAGACACCATCGCTGAGCAGCAGGAAGCGTTCACCGTGGTGCAACTCGCCGTCCAGGTAGTCGACCAGCAGGTGCTGGTCCAGCCCCAATGCGCGCTTGAGCACGTGCTGCATGCCGGGCTGGTCCCAGACATGGTCCTCGCTCAGGCAGTGTAACTGGCCGTCATACCAGCGGTACACGCGGCAGTCGCCGACGTGGGCGAGGGTGAAGCGTCGCCCGCGCAGGACCAGGGCGCTGAGGGTGGTCAGCAGCGGCTGGCCGTTGCCCTGGGCGCGCAGCCAGCGGTTCTGTGCCAGCAACAGCCGGTCCAGGGCCTGGGCTACGCCCCAGGTGGCGGGCGTGGCGTAGTAGTCCAGGGCCAGGGCCTGCAGGCTGGCGCGTGCCGCCAGGCCGCCATCGGCGCACTGGCTGACGCCGTCGGCGAGGGCGAACAGATAGCCTTTGCTGGCGGCCAGTTCCGGCGCCGGCGTGACCAGGCGCAGAGCGTCCTGGTTCTCGGCGCGGGGCCCGGTGGCAGAGGCCTGGGCGAAGCTCAGTCGCAGGCTCATGGCGGCAGCTCAGACCCGCGCCGCAGTGACGGCCGCCGAGCCCCAGGTGGTGCGCCAGCGCTGCTTGACGCCGTGCAGGCCGAACCAGGCGAGCAGGCCCAGGCTGGCGAACAGCCACAGGCCCATCTGGTAGTCGCCGGTGTGTTGCTTGACGGTGCCCAGGCCAGCGGCCAGCAGGAAACCACCGATACCGCCGGCCATGCCGATCAGCCCGGTCATCACCCCGATCTCCTGGCGAAAGCGCTGCGGCACCAGCTGGAACACCGCGCCATTGCCGGCGCCCAGCCCGAGCATGGCGCTGACGAACAGGGCTAGTGCCGCTGCGGCACTGGGCAGGTTGAAGCCGACTGCGGCAATGCACACCGCCGCCACGCTGTACATGCCCAGCAGGGTGCGGATGCCGCCGAAGCGGTCGGCCAGTGCTCCGCCCAGCGGGCGCATCAGGCTGCCGGCGAACACGCAGGCCGCGGTGTAGTAGCCGGCGGTCACCGGGCTCAGGCCGTACTGGTCGTTGAAGTAGCCGGGCAGGGTGCTGGCCAGGCCGATGAAGCCGCCGAATGTAACGCTGTAGAAGAACATGAACCACCAGCTGTCGCGGTCACCCAGCGCTTTGAGGTAATCGGCCATGGCCTTGGGTTTTGGCCGTTCGGGTGCGTTGCGGGCCAGCAGGGCGAACAGCGCCAGGGTCAGCAACAGCGGCAGCAGGGCGAAGCCGAACACGTTGTTCCAGCCGTAGGCCGCTGCCAGCACCGGCGCCAGCAGCGCGGCGAACACGGTGCCGGAGTTGCCGGCACCGGCGATGCCCATGGCCTTGCCCTGATGCTGGGGTGGGTACCACTGCGATGCCAGGGGCAGCGAAACGGCGAACGAGGCGCCGGCAACGCCGAGGAACACGCCCAGCAACAGCACCTGCTCGAAGCTGTGCACGCCCAGGTGCCAGGCGCAGGCCAGGGCGACGATCACCACCACCTGGCCGATCAGGCCGGCGGTCTTGGGCGACAGGCGATCGACCAGCAGGCCCATGGCGAAGCGCAGCAGCGCTCCGGCAAGGATTGGCGTGGCGACCATCAGGCCACGTTGCTGGGCGCTCAGTTGCAGGTCGGTGGCGATCTGCACCGCCATGGGGCCGAGCAGGTACCAGACCATGAAGCTCAGGTCGAAATACAGGAAGGCAGCGAACAGGGTGGGCACATGCCCGGATTTCCAGAAGCTCGTATTCATCGAACACCTCGTTCGGCGTGCAACACAGGGGCGGAAACGAAAAAGACGCCGCTGCCCGGTCCACTGGCGTGGAGGGGGAGCGACGTCTTTGTCGGGGTATGGGGGCAACCGCCGTTGGCTACCTGAGTCGTTTACTGAGCAAGAGGCGGGCCAATGTTGCCTGCCGGCTTTTGTGGGGGGCGTGGGAGCGGCGGTGCGCCGATGCGACTTGCCCCGCGATGGCGCCAGCCCTGGAAACACGGGATGGCGCATCGCACGCCATCGCGGGGCAAGCCCGCTCCCACGCCTGTTAGCTCCCACGCCTGTCAGGGCAAGCCCGCTGCCACGCCTGTTAGCTCATACGCCTGTCAGGGCAAGCCTGCTCTCAGGCCTTTCAGGGCGGGCCCTCAGCCCAGCATCTCCGACATGGCGATGATCTGTTCGGCCACCTGGATCAGCTTCTGCTGCCGGCTCATGGCCTGGCGCCGCATCAGGGTGTAGGCCTGCTCTTCGTTGCAGTCTTTCATCTTCATCAGCAAGCCCTTGGCCTGCTCGATGCGCTTGCGCTCGGCCAACTGCAGGTCGCGGGCCAGCAACTGGGCCTTGAGCGCCTGGTCGCTTTCGAAGCGGGCCATGGCCACGTCGAGGATCGGCTGCAGGCGCGCGGCATGGATGCCTTCGACGATGTAGGCGCTGACCCCGGCCTGGATCGCCTGGCGCATCACCCCCGGGTCGTGTTCGTCAGTGAACAGCACGATGGGGCGGGGCCGGTCGCGGCTGACCAGCACCACTTGCTCCATCACATCGCGGCCCGGTGACTCGGTATCGATCAGCACCACGTCGGGGTGCACCGTTTCGACGCAGGCCGGCAGGTCGATGGTCAGGCCTGGGGCTTCGATCACCTCGAAGCCGGCCTCGACCAAGGCGGCCTTGAGGCGGCCGACTTTCTTTTCGGTATCGTCGATCAGCAGGATGCGCAGCATGGTCGGCTCCTCACAGGCCGACGCGGGCGTCGCGCGCCGCGTCCAGAGCGTGCAGGTTGAAGCTGCGCGCGTAGCCGTACGGGTCGCTGCCGTCCCAGCGGCCACCGTCGATCAGCTGGCTGCTGCGCATCGGCAGGTCGGCGCAGGGTACGCCCAGTGCGTCGGCGGCCTCGCGGTACAGCGCCAGTTGCTGGACCTGACGCGCCACGGCGAGGTAGTCCGGGTCGTCGCGCAGGATGCCCCAGCGGCGGAACTGGGTCATGAACCACATGCCGTCGGACAGGTAGGGCAGGTTCGCCCGCCCCTGGTCGAACAGGCGCAGGGCATGGCGGTCTTGCCAGCGGTTGCCCAGGCCGTCCTGGTAGTCGCCCAGCAGGCGTGGCTCGATGCTGCTGGCCGGGGTATCCAGGTAGGCGCTGCCACTGAGCAACTGGGCGGCGCCACGACGGTTTTCGGTGCTGCTTTCGATGAAGCGGCTGGCGGCAAGGATCGCCTTGATCAGGGCGCGTGCGCTGTTGGGGTATTGCTCGGCGAAACTGCGCGCGCAGGCCAGGACCTTTTCCGGGTGGTCCGGCCAGATCGACTGGCTGGTGGCGAGGGTGAAACCCTGGCCCTGGGCGATGGCTTCGGCCGCCCACGGCTCGCCGACACAAAAGCCATCGATGCGCCCGGCCTGCAGGTGGGCGACCATCTGTGCCGGCGGCACAACCACGCTGTCGACGTCGTGCAAGGGGTGGATGCCCTGGCTGGCCAGCCAGTAATACAGCCACATGGCGTGGGTGCCGGTGGGGAAGGTCTGGGCGAAGGTCAGGCGCGCACCGCCCTGGTGCGCCAGCCGCGCCAGTGCCTCGGGGTTGGTCACGCCCTTGCGCTGCAAGGCGGCGGACAGGTTGATGGCCTGGGCGTTCTGGTTCAGGCCCATGAGCACCGCCATGTCACTGGCCGGCCCGCCGCCCACGCCCAGTTGCACGGCGTAGACCAGGCCGTACAGGCAGTGCGCGGCGTCCAGTTCGCCGCTGACCAGCCTGTCGCGCAGCCCGGCCCAGGAGGCCTGGCGCTGCAGGTTGAGGGTAAGGCCCTGTTGCTGGGCGAAGCCCTGGGTGGCAGCGACCACCACCGAGGCGCAGTCACTCAGGGCCATGAAACCGATGTTCAGGCTGGGCTTTTCCGGTGCGTCGCTGCCGTTGACCCAGGCCAGTGGCGATGTCGGGGGAGCTGTATTCACGTGGATCCTCGGGCGTTCTGCGGGGCTGCATGGGGTTGTCGAAGCAACCCATGTGCCATGGCCCTGTCGCCCCGGCGATGCGCTGGCTATAATCGCACCCCTCACACACCGCGAGTCCGCCCGCCCATGTATACCCTGGCCCGCCAGCTGCTGTTCAAGCTCTCCCCGGAAACCTCCCACGACCTGTCGCTGGACCTGATCGGTGCCGGTGGCCGCCTTGGCCTCAACGGCCTGCTGTGCAAGCAGCCGGCGGCATTGCCGGTGAGCGTCATGGGCTTGAACTTCGCCAACCCGGTGGGCCTGGCCGCTGGCCTGGACAAGAATGGCGCGGCCATCGACGGCTTCGCCCAGCTGGGCTTCGGTTTCGTCGAGATCGGCACCATCACCCCGCGCCCGCAGCCGGGCAACCCCAAGCCACGCCTGTTCCGTCTGCCGGAAGCCACCGCGATCATCAACCGCATGGGCTTCAACAACATGGGCGTCGACCACCTGTTGGCGCGGGTGCGGGCCGCACGCTACACCGGCGTGCTGGGCATCAATATCGGCAAGAACTTCGACACCCCGGTCGAGCGGGCCCAGGACGATTACCTGATCTGCCTGGAGAAGGTCTACAACGACGCCAGCTACATCACCGTCAACGTCAGCTCACCAAACACTCCCGGCCTGCGTTCGCTGCAGTTCGGTGATTCGCTCAAGCAGTTGCTCGATGCCCTGGCCGAGCGCCGTGAGCAGTTGGCGGTGACCAACGGCAAGCGCGTGCCGCTGGCGATCAAGATTGCCCCGGACATGAGCGATGAAGAAACCGCTCTGGTGGCTGCTGCGCTGATGGAGTCGGGGATGGACGCGGTGATCGCTACCAACACCACCCTGGGCCGTGAGGGTGTCGAAGGGCTGCCGTTCGGTGGCGAGGCGGGCGGCCTGTCGGGCGCGCCGGTGCTGGAGAAGAGCACCCACACTGTGAAAGTGCTGGCGGGTGAGCTGGGTGGCAGGCTGCCGATCATCGCGGCTGGCGGCATCACCGAAGGCCGTCACGCGGCAGAGAAGATCGCCGCCGGTGCAAGCCTGGTGCAGATCTACTCGGGCTTCATCTACAAGGGCCCGGCGCTGATCCGCGAGGCGGTGGATGCTATCGCGGCCATGCCTCGGCAATAAGCGGCCATAAAAAAGGGGCCCCGCATGGGGCCCCCTGGGCCGTAGCCCGCCGCCCGGATGGGGCGCGCATGGTAACTCGAATTCAGTGTCCTCGATCAGCCAACGGCGTGATTTTCGTTGAGTCTATGGATGCCAGCGGTGCCGGTCATGCCGTCCCAGTTATCGCCGCGACCTTCGCGCCAGCCGTTGATCCAGGCTTGGCGTACGGAAGGTAGAGTAAATGGGCAAAGTTCGCGGGATTTGCCGGTGACCCCATACTGGTAGCCACGTGAAAATGCTCTTTCCAACGGATCACGCTTAAGTCTTCTCATAGGGTGTTGCCCTCACTTGTTGACTGTAATGTCCCGTCGGCCTCTACGAGGCCGGGCAGAATCGTTCTGCCGGTGTGCGCCCGCTGCCGGCGTGGCGGGCTGAAGGTGTCGCCCCGTTGCGAGGCGACCTGAGATCAGTTCTAACGAATGCGAGTCACAGTGTGAATGATCGTTTTGTCATAAGGACGTAACCTTTCCAAGGGTGAAAGGATAAGTAAATAAATGCGACTCAACCTTGTTTGCCGTTGGGCCCGCTATGATCAGGGTTTAGTCAGCTTTGACGTCAATTGGCCAGCGTGACTGGTCGATGACTTGTAATAATTGGTAATGCGACGAAGGGTCACATCTGGGCCCAGAGTGCGCGAATTTTCATACTGCTCGACGATCAAAGCCTCTTTCGCCCCCCGGCCAGAGCAGGTTGCGTCGGGCGGCCAGGCCTGGCGAGACCGCTCGCGGGCCGCCCGGGCGCCTGCTGAAAGGGCGTGCGGGAAAACCTCGGCAGGCCGATGCGTCGGCTGCCATCTACTTAGCCAAAGGCTCTGGATTACCCATGTCGGACCGTATCGAACTTTATCTCACCTGCCCCAAGGGCCTCGAAGGCCTGCTCGTCGAAGAGGCCCGGGAGCTGGGCCTGACCGAGGTGCGCGAGCACACCTCGGCCATCCGCGGCGAGGCCGACATGGAAACCGCCTACCGCCTGTGCCTCTGGTCGCGCCTGGCCAACCGCGTGCTGCTGGTGCTCAAGCGCTTCCCGATGAAGAACGCCGATGACCTTTATGACGGGGTCAACGCAGTGGACTGGGCCGACCACCTGGCCGCCGATGGCACCCTGGCGGTGGAATTCAGCGGCCATGGCTCGGGAATCGACAACACTCACTTCGGCGCGCTGAAGGTCAAGGATGCGATCGTCGACAAGCTGCGTAACCGTGAAGGCCTGCGCCCGTCGGTGGAAAAGATCGACCCGGATGTGCGCGTGCACCTGCGCCTGGACCGTGGCGAGGCGATCCTCTCCCTGGACCTGTCCGGCCACAGCCTGCACCAGCGCGGCTACCGCCTGCAGCAGGGCGCGGCGCCGCTCAAGGAAAACCTGGCGGCGGCGGTATTGATCCGCGCCGGCTGGCCGCGCATCGCCGCCCAGGGCGGCGCCCTGGCCGACCCGATGTGCGGTGTGGGTACCTTCCTGGTCGAGGCGGCCATGATCGCCGCCGACATGGCCCCCAACCTCAAGCGCGAGCGCTGGGGGTTCAGCGCCTGGCTCGGCCATGTGCCGGCGCTGTGGCGCAAGCTGCACGACGAAGCCCAGGCTCGTGCCCAGGCCGGCCTGGCCAAGCCGCCGCTGTGGATTCGTGGCTATGAAGCCGACCCGCGGCTGATCCAGCCAGGGCGCAACAACGTCGAGCGCGCCGGCCTGGGTGACTGGGTGAAGATCTACCAGGGTGAGGTGGCCAGCTTCGAGCCGCGCCCGGACCAGAACCAGAAAGGCCTGGTGATCAGCAACCCGCCCTATGGCGAGCGTCTGGGCGACGAAGCCAGCCTGCTGTACCTCTACCAGAACCTCGGCGAGCGTCTGCGCCAGGCCTGCATGGGCTGGGAAGCGGCGGTGTTCACCGGCGCGCCGGAGCTGGGCAAGCGCATGGGTATCCGCAGCCACAAGCAGTACGCGTTCTGGAACGGCGCATTGCCGTGCAAACTGCTGCTGTTCAAGTTGCAGCCCGACCAGTTCGTCACCGGCGAGCGGCGCCAGGCCCAGGTTGAAGAAGGCCAGGAGCGTCGCCCGGCGCCGCAGGCCAGCGAGCCGGCGCGCCTGTCCGAAGGCGCGCAGATGTTCGCCAACCGCCTGCAGAAGAACTTCAAGCAGCTGGGCAAGTGGGCCCGCCGTGAAAAAGTCGACTGCTACCGCGTCTACGATGCCGACATGCCCGAGTACGCCGTGGCGGTCGACCTGTACCACGACTGGGTACATGTGCAGGAATACGCCGCCCCGCGTTCCATCGACCCGGACAAGGCCCAGGCGCGTCTGCTCGATGCCCTGGCGGCCATTCCTCAGGCGCTGGGTGTCGATCAGCAGCGCGTGGTGCTCAAGCGCCGCGAGCGCCAGAGCGGCACGCGCCAGTACGAGCGTCAGGCCACCGAAGGGCGCTTCCAGGAAGTGAGCGAAGGTGGCGTCAAGCTGCTGGTCAACCTCACCGATTACCTGGACACCGGCCTGTTCCTCGACCACCGCCCGATGCGCATGCGTATCCAGCGCGAGGCCGAGGGCAAGCGCTTCCTCAACCTGTTCTGCTACACCGCCACGGCCACCGTACACGCGGCCAAGGGCGGCGCGCGCAGTACCACCAGCGTCGACCTGTCGAAAACCTACCTGGATTGGGCGCGGCGCAACCTGTCGCTGAACGGCTTCTCCGAGCGCAACCGCCTGGAGCAGGGCGATGTCATGGCCTGGCTGCAGAGCGCGACGGACAGCTACGACCTGATCTTCATCGACCCGCCGACCTTCTCCAACTCCAAGCGCATGGAAGGTGTGTTCGACGTGCAGCGTGACCATGTCGAGCTGCTGGACCTGGCCATGGCGCGCCTGGCGCCGGGCGGCGTGCTGTATTTCTCCAACAACTTCCGCAAGTTCCAGCTCGACGAGCACCTGGCGACGCGTTATGCGGTGGAGGAAATCAGCGCCCAGACCCTGGACCCGGACTTCGCCCGCAACAACCGCATCCACCGCGCCTGGCAACTGCGTCTGCGCTGAGACGACGAGGTACGTTGCGCGACTGCTGGCCAGTGGCTATAAAGCACTTAAGGGTTAATACATTCGCAGGACGCTGATGTTGTCGAGAGTCCTTTATGGCGAATGCGGGTGTCCCTGCGAAGTGGTTTGGCCTGCTCGGTGACGAGCTATCGGCCTGGGGCGTGGCCCTGGCGGCGCTGGTCGCCGGCGGCCTGCTCACGGCCGCATTGGCCATTGCCACCCAGAGCTTCTACAAGCAGCAGTTGCGCCAACGCTTCGAACTGCTGGCCGGCGAGCGCTACAGCCGTATCGCCGAGCGGTTCCAGGAACAGGAGCAGCGCCTGGATGGCCTGCGCCGGTTCTTCGACTTCTCCAACGAAATCACTCCCCGCGAGTTCGACGGCTATGCTCGCCCGCTGCTGCACCGCACCCAGGCCTATTCCTGGGCGCCGCGGGTGGAGGCAGGGCAGCGTGAAGCCTTCGAGCAGCGCGCCAGCGGTTTGCTTGCGCAGCGCTACCAGATCCGTGACCAGGGCGCGCAAGGCGGCTGGCAGGCAGCCCCCGCGCGCGACCACTACTACCCGGTGCTGTACAACCAGGCCTCCAGCCAGCAAGGGCAGCCCTATGGCCTGGACCTGCTCGGCCAGCCGAAACGCGCGGCGACCCTGGACAGGGCCATTACCCCCGGCAGCATGGCGGTGTCCGAGCCGCTGGACATGCTCAGCGTCGATCCGGCCTACAGCCGTGGCCTGCTGATGGTGGCGCCGGTGTTCGCCGAATCTGTGCCGGCCGGTGGCCCGCCCAGCGGCTATGTCATGGCGCTGCTCAGCCTGCGTCAGTTGATCGTCGAGAGCTTGCCGACTGTAGCGGACGACAACCTGGTGGTGCGGATCCTCGATCTCTCCACCGAGGGTGGCCACGAGGTGCTGTTCGATTCTGGCAACCAGATGGCGCGCATGGCCCTGGCCAGCAGCCACCTGCTGCACCTGGCCGATCACCACTACCAGCTCGACATCCGCCCCAGCGTGGGTTTCATGGCCGCCAACCGGTCGGCGGCGGTGCAGGTGGTCGGCCTGCTCGGCGGTTTGCTCAGCCTGTTGCTGGCGACCTTGCTGTACAGCCTGTTCAGCCAGCGCCAGCGTGCCCTTGATCTGGTGGCCCGGCGCACCACCGAGCTGCGCATCAGCGAGCAGTCGTTGCGTGAAACCCACAACCAGTTGCGCAGTGTGCTCGACGCCGCGACTCAGGTGGCGATCATCGCCACCAGCCTCAAGGGCGTGATCGGTACTTTCAATGCCGGTGCCGAACGCCTGCTTGGCTATTCGGCCGAGGAAGCGCTGGGCGTGCTCACCCTCGAGGACCTGGTGCAACCCGAAGAGCTGCATCGTCGTGCCCATGCCCTGAGCCTGCGTTATGGGCGCGAGGTTGGCGCGGGCCAGGCGATGTTCGCCGAGACCGTGCAGGAGGGCGGTGGCGAGCCCGGCGAATGGACCCTGGTGCGCAAGGATGGCAGCCACCTGCTGGCCAATATGCTGGTGACCGCGGTACTCGATGAGCAGGGGCTTTGGGTGGGCTACCTGGCGATCTGCATCGACGTCACCGAGCGTCGTCGGGTGCATGAGGCGCTGGCAGCGCGCGATCGATTGCTGGAAAAACTCAGTGCCGAGGTGCCCGGCGGCATCTACCAGTACCGCCTGGATGCCGACGGGCGCTCGTGTTTCCCTTATGCCAGCCAGGGCCTGCACGACATCTACGAAGTCGACCTGGCGCTGTTGCGGCAGGACGCCACGGTGGTGTTCGAGCGCATCCATCCTGATGATCTGGAACGGGTGCGGCGTTCGGTATGGTATTCCGCCGAGCACCTGACACCCTGGCGCGAGGAGTACCGGGTGTGCCTGCCCCGGGCCGGCCTGCGCTGGGTGCGCGGCGAGGCAACGCCGGAAATCGGCGACCACGGTTGCACCCTCTGGCATGGCTACCTGACCGATATTTCCGACCTCAAACGGGTGGAGGAGGAACTGCGCGCGCTGTCGATCACCGATGCCCTCACCGGTATCCACAACCGCCGTTATTTCCAGGAGCGCCTGCGCAATGAGCTCGATCGTGCCCAGCGCGACGGCCTGGATCTGGCGGTGATCATGCTCGATATCGACCATTTCAAACGGATCAACGACCAGTACGGCCACGCGGTGGGCGACCTGGTGCTGCGCAGCCTGTGCCAGCGGATCAGCCAGCGTTTGCGGCGCACCGATGTGTTCTGCCGCTTGGGCGGTGAGGAGTTCATGGTGCTGTGCCCGGGCAGCAATGCCGAGCAGGCGCGGATGCTGGCGCTGGAGCTGTGGCAGGGCGTGCGCAACGTGCCGATCGAAGGTGTCGGGCGGGTGACGGCGAGCTTCGGGGTGGCAGGCTGGCGCGACGGGGAGGGGGCCGATGCGCTGTTGCTGCGGGCGGATGCCGGGGTGTATGCGGCCAAGCAGGGTGGCCGGGATAGGGTCGAGGCGGAGCTTGCTTGACACCCAGGCCCGGCACCAGCGCCAGGCCAGGGTGTCAGCGCTTTACAGGAACACGAACTTGGCGATGAAGATCACGCTGAGCACCCACAGGCTCGGCGAAACCTCCTTCAACTTGCCGGTGCCCGCCTTCAGCGCCACATAGCTGATGAAGCCCAGGGCGATGCCGTCAGCGACCGAGAAGGTCAGCGGCATCATGATTACCGTGACGATCGCCGGGATGCTGTCGGTGGCTTCGTCCCACTCGATGTGCGCCATGCTGCCCATCATCAGCATCGCCACATAGATCAGCGCACCAGCCGTGGCATAGGCCGGGATCATGCCCGCCAGCGGCGCGAAGAACATCGCGGCGACGAACAGCAGGCCGACCACCACGGCCGTCAGGCCGGTGCGGCCACCGGCGGCGACGCCTGCGGCGCTCTCAACGTAGCTGGTGACCGGTGGCACGCCCACCGCGGCACCGAACACGCTGGAGGCACTGTCGGCCTTCAACGCCCGCGACAGGTTCTCGATGCGCCCGTCGGCCGCTACCAGGCCGGCGCGCTGGGCGACGCCCATCAGGGTGCCGGCGGTGTCGAACATGTGCACGAACAGGAACGCGAAGACCACGCTGATCATGCTGACGTTGAACACACCCGCCACATCCATTGCCATCCAGGTTGGCGCCAGGCTCGGTGGCATCGACATCACCCCGCCGAACTTGACCAGCCCCAGGCCCCAGCCGGCCAGGGTGACGCTGATGATGCTGATGAGGATCGCACCGAACACCCGTTTGTAGCTGAGGATCGCGATCATCAGGAAGCACACGGCCGCCAGCAGCGGGCCGGGCTCATGCAGCGAGCCGAGCTTGATCAGGGTGGCCGGGCTGTCGACGACGATGCCTGCGGTTTTCAGGCCGATCAGCCCGAGGAACAATCCGACGCCGGCCCCCATGGCATGGCGCAGGCTCACCGGGATGCTGTTGAGCAGCCACTCGCGCACCCGCGACAGGGTAAGGAACATGAACAGCACGCCGGAGATGAATACAGCCCCCAGTGCGGCTTGCCAGGTGTAGCCCATGGTGCCGACCACGGTGTAGGTGAAGAAGGCGTTGAGGCCCATGCCGGGCGCCAAGCCCACCGGCCAGTTGGCGTACAGGCCCATCAGCAGGCAGCCCAGTGCCGCGGCGATGCAGGTGGCGACGAAGGCCGCCCCGTGATCGATGCCGGCGTCGGCCATGATGTTGGGGTTGACGAAGATGATGTAGGCCATGGTGATGAAGGTGGTCACCCCGGCAATCAGCTCGGTTCGGACGGTTGTGCCATGTCGCTTGAGTTTGAAAATCCGCTCCAGCCAACCCGTTTCGGGCGGCGCAGCGAGATCCAGCGTAGGGGCTTCGGATTTGCGGCTTTCCACAGCGAGTACTCCTCAAGTCTTTCTTGTTGTTCGAAGCCTGATCCTGAGCAATGCACTTGGGGGCTTCGCGAGGGGGTGTGGCAGACGTCCGACCATTTTGTTGACTTGCGGGTCAGGAAGTTGCTCGCAGGATTATGCTTTTGTGTACAAAGAATGCAAATAATGTTTTATCTTTTGTGCGCACAAACTGCCGTACAACGGCTATATAGGTTAAAGGCCCCCTGCAGAAACGGGTCAGCCTGTGTACAATGGCGCCATACCTTGGTCCACCACCTACTTCCAGGACTTGCCCTCCACCCGCTGACAGGTAGTACAGTCACGGTCCGACAGGCAGATCCTTTGTGCTCGAGAGCCCATGAACGAACAGCTGCAACCTCTGAAAAAACCTGTGCGCACTGGCAAGGCCGGCCGCAGCGGTACCCAGGACGACATCGTCTACGCGCACATCTTCGAGGCGATCCTCGAGCAGCGTCTGGCGCCGGGCACCAAGTTGAGCGAGGAGGCACTGGGCGAGATCTTCGGCGTCAGCCGTACCATCATCCGCCGTGCGCTGTCGCGCCTGGCCCATGAAAGCGTGGTGCTGCTGCGGCCCAACCGCGGCGCGGTAGTGGCCAGCCCCACGGTGGAAGAAGCGCGCCAGGTGTTCTTTTCGCGGCGCATGGTCGAACGTGCCATCACCGAATTGGCCGTTCAGCACGCTACCCTCGAGCAGCTCAACGAATTGCGCCAGATGGTGCGCGAGGAGCGTGACAGCTTCTCCCGTGGCGACCGTGGCGCCGGCATCCGCCTTTCCGGCGAATTCCACCTCAAGCTGGCCGAAGCCGCAGGCAATGCCCCGCTGGTGAGCTTCCAGCGCAGCCTGGTGTCGCAGACCTCGCTGATCATCGCCCAGTATGAAAGCGGCAACCGCTCGCACTGCTCGTACGACGAGCACATGCAACTGATCGACGCCATCGAGGCCCGTGACGCCCAGCAGGCGGTAAGCCTGATGATGCATCACATGGACCATATCGACAGCAAGCTCAACCTCGACGAGGAGAGCGCGTCGGACGACCTGCATGCAGTGTTCTCGCACCTGCTGAAAAAGCCCAAGGCCACCGCCAAGGGTTGATCGTTTGCCTGGATGACCGAGGGGCCGCTTTGCGGCCCTTTCGCCGGCAAGCCGGCTCCCACAGGTACAGCGCAAGTCTTGAGAATGGCGCGGTCAAGGTGGGAGCCGGCTTGCCGGCGAAAGGGGCGCGAAGCGGCCCCTGGCGTTACTGGCCCTTGGCCAAAGCTCTGCTAGATTTCAAACCAGCAAACCTTCATCAAGCAGTTGGGCTTGCGCAGTCGTTGCGTCCAATTACTTGAGGAAGGGTCCATGAGTTCGTCTTTGGGTGTGCGCATGGGTGCCGAGCTGGTCGGCACTTTCTGGCTGGTGCTTGGCGGGTGCGGCAGTGCCGTGCTGGCTGCCAGCTCTCCCGTCGGCATCGGTGTTCTGGGTGTCGCCTTCGCGTTTGGCCTGACTGTCCTGACCATGGCTTTCGCCATTGGCCATATCTCTGGTTGTCACCTCAACCCGGCCGTGTCGTTCGGTTTGGTGGTGGGCGGGAGGTTCCCGGCAAAAGAGTTGCTGCCCTATGTGATCGCCCAGGTGATCGGCGCCATCCTGGCAGCAGCGGTGATCTATTTCATCGCCAGTGGCAAGGCCGGCTTCGAACTGGCCAGCGGCCTGGCTTCGAACGGCTATGGCGAGCATTCGCCGGGCGGCTACACGCTGGCGGCAGGCTTCACCAGTGAGGTGGTGATGACCGCGATGTTCCTGGTGATCATCATGGGCGCCACCGATGCCCGGGCACCGGCCGGCTTCGCACCGATTGCCATTGGCCTGGCGCTGACCCTGATCCACCTGATCTCGATCCCCATCACCAACACCTCGGTCAACCCGGCGCGCAGCACCGGGCCGGCGCTGTTCGTCGGCGGCTGGGCGCTGCAGCAGCTGTGGCTGTTCTGGCTGGCGCCGCTGATCGGGGCGGCGATTGGCGGCGCGCTTTACCGGGGGCTGGCAAAACAACCCTAGCGCCAGGCAAAGATTCATCGCGGGGCAAGTCGCATCGGCGCACCGCCGCTCCCACGCTGTATAGCTGTGGGAGTGGGCTTACCCTGCCTGCCTCAGCGCTGGTGCACGCAACGCCCAGCGGCGTAGGTTTCGCGCACGGTGCGGTCGTCGCCCAGGGTGGTGAGCACGAACAGGGTTTCCTCGATGCTGTTGGACTGCTGGATGCGGTAGTCCAGCAGCGGCGTGGCCTTGTAGTCGAGCACCACGAAGTCGGCGTCGTTGCCCGGGCGCAGGCTGCCGATCCGGTCGTCCAGGCGCAGTGCCCGGGCGCCGCCAAGGGTGGCCAGGTACAGCGACTTGAACGGATGCAGGCGCGCGCCCTGCAGCTGCATCACCTTGTACGCCTCGTTGAGGGTGTTGAGCAGCGAGAAGCTGGTGCCGGCGCCCACGTCGGTGCCCAGGCCCACATTGACCTTGAAACGCTCGGCCTGGGGCAGGTTGAACAGGCCGCTGCCCAGGAACAGGTTGGAGGTCGGGCAGAAGGCGATGGCCGATCCGGTTTCAGCCAGGCGCTTGCATTCGTCGTCGCACAGGTGCACGCCGTGGGCGAACACCGAGCGCTCGCCCAGCAGCTCGAAGTGGTCGTACACATCCAGGTAGCCATTCTGCTCGGGGAACAGCGCCTTCACCCATTCGATTTCCTTGAGGTTCTCGGACAGGTGGGTGTGCATGTACACGCCCGGGTGCTCCTTGAGCAACTGGCCGGCCAGGGCCAGTTGTTCGGGGGTGCTGGTGGGGGCGAAGCGCGGCGTGACCGCGTAGTGCAGGCGGCCCTTGCCGTGCCAGCGTTCGATCAGCGCCTTGCTCTCGGTGTAGCCGGATTCGGCAGTGTCGGTCAGGTAGTCGGGGGCGTTGCGGTCCATCATCACCTTGCCGGCGATCAGGCGCAGGTCCAGGCGCTCGGCTTCTTCGAACAGGGCATTGACCGACTCCGGATGCACGCTGCCGAACACCAGGGCGGTGGTGGTGCCGTTGCGCAGCAGCTCCTGCAGGAAGATCTTCGCCACCTTGTCGGCATGGGCCTTGTCGGCGAACTGCTTCTCGCAGGGGAAGGTGTAGGTGTTCAGCCAGTCCAGCAGCTGTTCACCGTAGGAGCCGATCATGCCGGTCTGCGGGAAGTGGATATGGGTGTCGATGAAGCCTGGGGTGATCAGGGCATCCTGGTAGTGCACCACCTCGATGTCGGCCTCAAGGGTCGGCAGCAGCTCGCTGGCGTGGCCGAGGGCCTTGATGCGGCCGTTGTCGATTACCAGCAGGCCATCCTCGTAGTATTCCTGGGAGGCTTCCAGGCCGACCTCGGCGGGGTCGGCGATGCTGTGCAGGATGGCGGCTCGGTAGGCTTTGCGGGTTGCGGTCATGAATACGCTCGTCAAAGGGTCTGGCTGCGCCGGGAAGGCGGCAGCAACTGGGTGATCTGGCCGGCGTTGGCGGCACTGTCGTGCTGGCCGAAGCAGGCGTTGTAGGTGGCAATGATTTCGGCGGCGATGGACACGGCGATCTCGATCGGCAGCTTGCCCTTCACTTCGGCCAGGCCCATCGGGCAGCGCATCCGCGCCATCAATGCGTCTTCGTAGCCGCGTTCGCGCAGGCGGTGCTCGAACTTGGCCCGTTTGGTCTTCGAGCCGATCAGGCCGAACCAGGTGAAATCATTGCGTTTGAGAATGGCGGCGGTCAGTTCCAGATCCAGCTGGTGGTTGTGGGTCATGACGATGCAGTAGCTGCCTGGCGGCAGGTCCGCGACTTCGTCGACCGGCTCCTCGCTGACGATCTTGCTCACCCCGTTGGGGATGTGCTCGGGGAATTCCTGCTCGCGCGAATCGATCCAGCGCACCCGGCAGGGCAGCGCGGCGAGCAAGGGTACCAGAGCCCGGCCGACATGGCCTGCGCCGAACACGGCGATCTGCGCCTGCACGCCGCTCATCGGTTCGAACAGCAGTACCGTGGCGCCGCCGCAGCACTGGCCGAGGCTGGCACCCAGGCTGAAGCGCTCCAGGTGTGGCGTGTAGCGGTGTTCCTCGAGCATCTGCCGGGCGATGTGCAGCGCCTTGAATTCCAGGTGGCCACCGCCAATGGTGTCGTACAGCGCGCTGGCGCTGACCACCATCTTCGAGCCTGCGTTGCGCGGGGTGGAGCCGCGCTCTTCGATGATGGTCACCAGCACGCAGGGTTCGCCGCGGGCTTGGTGGTCGGCGAGGGCGTTGATCCATTGGTGCATGTCTTCAATCCTCCTCGTTCCCCTGTGTAGGAGCGGCCTTGTGTCGCGAAAGGGGCGCGTAGCGGCCCCAAGATCTCGGCTGATGCACAGATTTTTGGGGCTGCTGCGCAGCCCTTTCGCGACACAAGGCCGCTCCTACAGAGGGCGGCGCTGTCAGTGCGTTACGGGTTCCAGTTGCTGTTCGGCGGGCTGCTCGGCAGCCACCGCCTTGCGCATCTGCTCGCAGCCCCACAGCACCCGCTCCGGCGTCGACGGCGCGTCGATGTTCGGCTGCACGCGGTAGTCGGCGATGCTCGCCACCGCATCCTTGATCGCGCACCAGGCAGCGATGCCGAGCATGAACGGCGGCTCGCCCACGGCCTTGGAGTGGAACACCGTGTCCTCGGGGTTCTTGCGGTTTTCCACCAGCTTCACGCGCATGTCGATCGGCATGTCGGCCACCGCCGGGATCTTGTAGCTGGCCGGGCCATTGGTCATCAGCTTGCCCTTGGCGTTCCACACCAGTTCCTCGGTGGTCAGCCAGCCCATGCCCTGGACGAAGCCACCCTCGACCTGGCCGATATCGATGGCCGGGTTCAGCGAGTCGCCCACGTCATGCAGGATGTCGGCGCGCAGCATCTTGTACTCACCGGTCAGGGTGTCCACCACCACCTCGACGCAGGCGGCGCCGAAGGCGAAGTAGTAGAACGGCCGGCCACGCGCCTGGCTGCGGTCGTAGAAAATCTTCGGCGTGCGGTAGAACCCGGTGGTCGACAGCGAAACCTGGGCGAAGTAAGCCTGCTGCACCAGTTGCTCGAAGCTGACGATCTGGTCGCGGGCGCGCACATGGCCGTTGCGGAACTCGATGTCTTCCTCGGTGACGTTGTAATGCCGTGCGGCGAACTCGGTCAGGCGCTTCTTGAGGATCTCGGCGGCGTTCTGCGCGGCCTTGCCGTTCAGGTCGGCGCCACTGGACGCAGCGGTCGGCGAGGTGTTGGGCACCTTGTCGGTGTTGGTGGCGGTGATCTGGATGCGGTTGAAGTCCACCTGGAACACCTCTGCCACCACCTGGGCAACCTTGGTGTTCAGGCCCTGGCCCATCTCGGTACCGCCGTGGTTCAGGTGGATACTGCCGTCGGTGTAGATGTGGATCAGCGCGCCGGCCTGGTTGAGGAAGGTGGCGGTGAACGAAATGCCGAACTTCACCGGGGTCAGCGCCAGGCCTTTTTTCAGCACCGGGCTGTTGGCGTTGAATCGGCGGATCGACTCGCGGCGCTCATGGTAGTCGCTGCTGGCCTCGAGCTCTGCGGTCATCTCCTCGAGCATGTTGTGCTCGACGGTCTGGTAGTAGTGGGTGACGTTGCGTTCGGTCTTGCCGTAGTAGTTGGCCTTGCGCACCGCCAGCGGGTCGAGCGCCAGGTGGCGGGCGATATGGTCCATCACCTGCTCGATGGCGACCATCCCCTGTGGGCCGCCGAAGCCGCGGTAGGCGGTGTTGGAGGCGGTGTTGGTCTTGCAGCGGTGGCCATGCACCGTGGCATCGCCCAGGTAGTAGGCGTTGTCGGAGTGGAACATGGCGCGGTCGACGATCGAACCGGACAGGTCCGGCGAGTAGCCGCAGTTGCCGGCTAGGTCGAAGTTGATGCCGTGCAGGCGGCCAGTGTCGTCGAAGCCCACGTCGTACTCGACGTAGAACGGGTGACGCTTGCCGGTCATGGTCATGTCTTCGACCCGTGGCAGGCGCATCTTGGTCGGCTGGCCGGTCAGGCGCGCGATCACCGCGCACAGGCACGCGGGGCTGGCGGCCTGGGTTTCCTTGCCGCCGAAACCGCCACCCATGCGGCGCATGTCGACGACGATCTTGTGCATCGGCACGTCGAGCACTTCGGCAACCAGCTTCTGCACTTCGGTGGGGTTCTGGGTGGAGCAGAACACGATCATGCCGCCGTCTTCAGCGGGCATCACCGAGCTGATCTGGGTTTCCAGGTAGAAGTGCTCCTGGCCGCCGATGTGCAGGGTGCCCTGGATACGGTGCGGGGCGCTGGCCAGGGCGCTGGCCGAGTCGCCGCGCTGGTGGGTGTGGCTGTCGAGCACGAAGTGCTTCTTGCGCAGGGCCTCGACCACGTCGAGCACCGGCTCCAGGTCTTCGTATTCGATGATCGCCGCCATGGCCGCGCGGCGTGCGGTTTCCAGGTCGCGGGCAGCGACGGCGAGCACCGGCTGGCCGAAGAACTCGACCTTGTCGATGGCCAGCAGCGGGTCGCCGGCCACCACCGGGCCGATGTCCTTCAGGCCCGGAATGTCTTCATGGGTGATGGCGATGCGCACGCCTTCGAACTGGTAGCACGGCGTGGTATCGATGCTCAGGATACGCGCGTGGGCACGGTCGGCGGTGCGCGCATAGACGTGCAGCTGGTTGGGGAACTCCAGGCGGTCGTCGATATACACCGCTTCACCCGCCACATGCTTGTCGGCGCTGTCGTGCTTGAGGCTGCGGCCGACCCCGGTGGTCAGGTCCTGGCTGAACAGTGCGGCCATCTCGGCCTGGCTCTTGACGGCGTGATGGTTAGACATAGTCGGTCACCCGGGTTTCGATGTGCGGCGATTGCAGTTCGATGAAGTACTTGCGCAGCAGGTTCTGCGCGGTCAGCAGGCGATACTCGCGGCTGGCGCGGAAGTCGCTGAGCGGGGTGAAGTCTTCGGCCAGGGCCTGGCAGGCACGCTCTACGGTGGCCTGGTTCCAGGGCTTGCCGCGCAGGGCAGCTTCGCAGGCGCGGGCGCGCTTGGGGATTGCGGCCATGCCGCCGAAGGCCACGCGCACGCCGCTGACCACACCGTTCTCGATGCTCAGGTTGAACGCGGCGCATACTGCCGAGATATCGTCATCCAGGCGCTTGGACACCTTGTAGGCGCGGAACGCCCAGTCGTTGGTAGCGCGGGGCACGATGATCTTCTCGATGAACTCGCTGTCCTGGCGTGCGGTGATGCGGTAGTCGATGAAGTAGTCTTCCAGGGCCAGGGTGCGCTGGCGCTCGCCCTGGCGCAGCACCACCTGTGCATCGAGGGCGATCAGCAGGGGTGGCGAGTCACCGATCGGCGAGGCGTTGCCGATGTTGCCGCCCAGGGTGCCCTGGTTGCGGATCTGCAGCGAAGCGAAGCGGTGCAGCAGGTCGCCGAAGTCGGAGTACTCCTCGTTCAGGGCGGTGTAGCAGTCGGTCAGCGGCGTGGCAGCGCCGATTTCCAGGTGGGTGGCGGTCTTTTCGATACGCTTGAGCTCGGCAACATGGCCGACATAGATCATCACCGGCAGGGTCCGGTGGAACTGGGTGACTTCAAGTGCCAGGTCGGTACCGCCGGCCAGCAGGCGCGCCTCGGGGTGCGAGCTGTAGAGGTCGGCCAGGTCCGCCACGGTGAGCGGGACCAGGCAGCGCTTGTCGCCGCTGTTGAGTTCACCGGTCTGTTGCGGGGCGATGGCCTTGAGGCGGGCGATGGTCTGCGCCTGCTGCGCGTCGAACTGATCGCGGCAGGGGCGGGCGCAGCTCTGCTCGGCGGCGTCGAGGATCGGCCGGTAGCCGGTGCAGCGGCAGAGGTTGCCGGCCAGGGCTTCCTGGGCCTGGTGCAGGTCGTGGCCTTCGCTGTTCTTTTGCAGGGCGAACAGCGACATGACGAAACCGGGGGTACAGAAACCGCACTGCGAGCCGTGGCAGTCGGCCATGGCTTTCTGCACACTGTGCAGTTCGCCCTGGTGTTTGAGGCCCTCGACGCTGATCAGCTGTTTACCGTGAAGGGAAGAGACGAACGTCAGGCACGAGTTGAGGCTGCGGTAGCGGATGCTGTCACTGCCCAGCTCGTCGGCGACGAGTTCGCCGACGACCACGGTGCAGGCGCCGCAGTCGCCGCTGGCGCAGCCTTCCTTGGTGCCGGGTTTGCCCAGGTGCTCACGCAGGTACTGCAACACCGTCATGTTCGGGTCCAGGGCATGCTCGTTGCGCAGCTCCTGGTTGACGAGAAACTGGATCACGGGGAGGGCCTCGCAATGGTTTTATTGTTGTTCGGGCGGACTCTAAGCAAGGGCTGACCTCTTGGTCAATAATTTTCTGACTCAAAGGTCAAGAAATTGCCTGCATCACGTCGGAGCCGCCTCAAGGAACCTTTCCCAAGCATAGTTCGCGCCGGGCAACCGGGTTGACCGGGCAGTCGCACAAAGCACTCGATCCCCCCTGCGCGAGCGCAGGGCAAGTGCGCTACAATCGCGCGCTTGTGCACAGCGACCCGATTTCGAAGGAAAACCATGACGTTCAAGGCGCCGGACAGCCTCTCCGAGCAAATTGCCCACTACCTGGCCGAGCGGATCATCCGCGGCGAACTCGCACCCGGCGAGCGCATCCAGGAGCAGAAGGTCACCCAGGCCCTCAACGTCAGCCGTGGTTCGGTGCGCGAGGCACTGCTGATCCTCGAACGCCGCCACCTGGTGGCGATCCTGCCGCGGCGCGGTGCCCATGTGACCGAGCTCGACGAGAACAGCGTGCGCAGCCTGTGCGCGCTGATGGGCGAGTTCTACATCCTGCTGGGCAACGCCGTTGCCCTGCATTGGCGCACCGAGGCCGACTTGCGCCCGTTCCTGGAAATCCAGCAGCGCCTGGCCCAGGCGCACGCCAAGCAGGACATCAAGGCCTTCGTCGCCGACAGCTTCGCGGTAATGCGCGCCGCTTACCCGTTTGCCAACAACCCCTATCTGCAGGAAACCGTCGAGAACCTGCAGCCGGCCATGAGCCGCGCCTACTACCTGGCGCTCGACCAGCGCCAGGCCAACATGGTCGACTACCTCAACCTGTTCGCCCGCCTGCTCGAAGCGGTGGTCGCCCGTGACCAGCCACGCATCCGCGAGGTGCTCACCGCCTATTGCCAGCGCAGCTGCGAGCTGGTGCTGGCGGCCTTGGCGCGGATCTGACCGATGCGCCTGAAGTGCATTCGCCTGGCCGGGTTCAAGTCGTTCGTCGACCCGACCACGGTCAACTTCCCCAGCAACATGGCGGCCGTGGTCGGCCCCAACGGCTGCGGCAAGTCCAACATCATCGACGCGGTGCGCTGGGTGATGGGCGAAAGTTCGGCGAAGAACCTGCGCGGCGAGTCGATGACCGACGTCATCTTCAATGGCTCCACCAGCCGCAAGCCGGTCAGCCAGGCCAGCATCGAACTGGTGTTCGACAACAGCGACAACACCCTGGTAGGCGAGTACGCCGCGTACGCCGAGATCTCGATCCGGCGCAAGGTCACCCGCGACGCGCAGAACACCTACTACCTCAACGGCACCAAGTGCCGCCGTCGCGATATCACCGACATTTTCCTCGGTACCGGCCTTGGCCCGCGCAGTTACTCGATCATCGAGCAGGGCATGATCTCCAAGCTGATCGAAGCCAAGCCTGAAGAGCTGCGCAACTTCATCGAAGAAGCGGCCGGCATCTCCAAGTACAAGGAGCGCCGCCGCGAAACCGAGAACCGTATTCGCCGCACCCAGGAAAACCTGGCACGCCTGACCGACCTGCGCGAAGAGCTGGAGCGCCAGCTCGAACGCCTGCACCGCCAGGCCCAGGCCGCCGAAAAGTACCGTGAATACAAGGCCCAGGAGCGCCAGCTCAAGGCGCGCCTGGCGGCCCTGCGCTGGCGCGACCTGGATGACCGCGTGCGCCAGCGCGAAAGCGTCATCGGTGACCAGGAAATCGCCTTCGAGGCCCTGGTGGCCGAGCAGCGCAATGCCGATGCCAGCATCGAGCGCCTGCGTGATGGCCATCACGAGTTGTCCGAACGCTTCAACCAGGTGCAGGGCCGCTTCTATTCGGTGGCCGGCGATATCGCCCGGGTCGAGCAAAGTATCCAGCACGGCCAGCAGCGCCTGCGCCAGTTGCAGGACGACCTGAAAGAGGCCGAGCGCACCCGCCTGGAAACCGAATCGCACCTGGGCCATGACCGCACCTTGCTGGCTACCCTCGGTGAAGAGTTGCAGATGCTCGAGCCCGAACAGGAACTTACCCTGGCCGCCGCCGAAGAAGCCGCTGCGGCGCTGGAGGAAGCCGAGCTGGGCATGCACGGTTGGCAGGAGCAGTGGGACAGCTTCAACGCCCGCTCCGCCGAGCCGCGCCGTCAGGCAGAAGTGCAGCAGGCGCGCCTGGCCCAGCTTGAAACGAGCCTGGAGCGCCTGGGCGAACGTCAGCGCAAGCTGGGCGAGGAAGACGAGCAACTGGTCGCCGACCCGCAAGATGCTGAGATGCTCGACCTGGCCGAGCAGGTACTCGGCAGCGAACTGTTGCTCGAAGAGTTGCAACTGCAGGAGCAGCAGGTGGTCGAGCAGCTCGAGGCGCTGCGTGAACAGCTGCAGCAGTCCAGCCAGGCGCAGCAGCAACAGCAAGGCGACCTGCAGCGACTCGGCGGCCGCCTGGCGTCCCTGGAGGCCTTGCAGCAAGCTGCACTGGAGCCGGGCGCTGGCGCAGCCGACTGGTTGCGTGGGCAGGGCTTGCAGCAGCGTCCGCGCCTGGCCGAAGGCCTCAGGGTCGAGCCCGGCTGGGAGCTGGCGGTGGAGACGGTGCTGGGTGCCGATCTGCAGGCCGTGCTGCTGGAAGGGTTCGACAACCTCGAATTCACCGCGCTGGAGCAGGGCGAACTGCGTCTGCTGCTGAGCGCGGGCAAGGGAGCAAGTATTCCCGGCAGCTTGCTCGACAAGGTCGAGGGGCGCACCGATCTGTCGCCCTGGCTTGGCCTGGTCAAACCGGTGGAAAGCCTGGAGCAGGCGCTGGCCCTGCGCCCGGCATTGGCCGAGGGCCATAGCCTGGTCAGCCGCGACGGCTACTGGGTTGGGCAGCACTTCCTGCGCATCAGCCGCGGCGGTGAGTCCCAGGGCGGCGTGCTGGCCCGAGGCCAGGAAATCGAGCGCCTGGGCCAGGAACAGTTGGAGCAGCAGGCGCAGCTGGAACAGCTGGACGAGCAGTTGCAGCGTCTGCGTGAGCAGCAGCTTGACCTGGAAGAGCAGCGCGAACAGCTACGCCGCCGCAGCCAGGATGAGAGTCGCCAGCATGGCGAACTCAAGGCGCGGCTGTCCGCCGGCCGCGCCCGCGCCGAGCAGCTCGAACTGCGCCGCAAGCGCCTGCAAGAAGAACTGGCCGAACTGCAGGAGCAGCGCGCCCTGGAACACGAGCAGTTGGGTGAGTCGCGCCTGCTGCTGCAGGAAGCCCTCGACCTGATGGCCCAGGACACCGAGCAGCGCGAACAGCTGATGGCCCGGCGCGACAGCCTGCGCGAAGGCCTCGACCGTATCCGCCAGGAAGCCCGCCAGCACAAGGACCATGCTCATCAACTGGCCGTGCGCCTGGGCTCGCTGCGTGCCCAGCACGACTCCACCCGCCAGGCCCTCGAACGCCTGGAGCAACAAGCCGCGCGCTTGGGCGAACGTCAGGAACAGCTGAGCCTGAACCTGGAGGAGGGTGAGGCGCCCCAGGAAGAACTGCGCCTCAAACTCGAAGAACTGCTCGAGCGGCGCATGAGCGTCGACGAAGAGATGCGCCAGGCCCGCCTGCACATGGATGAAGCCGACCGCGAACTGCGCGATGCCGAGCGCCGTCGCACCCAGGCCGAGCAGCAATCGCAGTTGTTGCGTGGCCAGCTGGAGCAGCAGCGCCTGGAGTCCCAGGGCCTGGATGTACGGCGCAAGACCTTGCAGGAGCAATTGCTGGCTGACGGCTACGATCTTCCGGGCGTGCTCGCCACGCTCGATGAACAGGCCAGCGAGCAGGGCACCGAACAGGAACTGGAGCAGCTCGATGGGCGTATCCAGCGCCTGGGCGCGATCAACCTGGCGGCCATCGAGGAGTACGAGCAGCAGTCCGAGCGCAAGCGTTACCTGGATGCCCAGAATGCCGACCTGGTCGAAGCACTGGAGACCCTGGAAAACGTCATCCGCAAGATCGACAAGGAAACCCGCAACCGCTTCAAGGATACCTTTGATCAGATAAATGCCGGATTACAGGCACTTTTCCCAAAAGTTTTCGGTGGCGGCAGCGCTTATCTGGAACTGACGGGCGAAGATCTACTCGATACAGGGGTGACGATCATGGCGCGCCCACCGGGCAAGAAAAACAGCACGATCCATTTGCTGTCCGGTGGCGAGAAGGCGTTGACAGCCCTCGCCCTGGTGTTCGCCATCTTCAAGCTGAACCCGGCGCCGTTCTGCATGCTCGACGAAGTCGATGCACCGCTGGACGACGCCAACGTCGGGCGTTATGCGCGCCTGGTGAAGGAAATGAGCGAGAGCGTGCAGTTCATCTATATCACCCACAACAAGATTGCCATGGAAATGGCCGATCAATTGATGGGGGTGACCATGCACGAGCCGGGTTGTTCACGCCTTGTGGCGGTGGATGTCGAGGAGGCCCTGGCCATGGTCGATGCGTGATGAGGGAAGATTGGGTGCGATCAAGCAGGTAAAATCCGCAGCAGGTGCGACAGACGGTGTAAAGTTGCCTTTGGTCGTGCTAGCTTTACGTCACTTGTTTTTGCGTGGGTAAAACGCCTGTCAGAACATAGAGTTGGCGCCACGTGTTAAAGGCCTTTGAAGCCTTTGTTTTCAAGCATATTTTTTATAGAGGCACGGGATTACATGGAAATCGGTCTGCGCGAGTGGCTGATCCTCATCGGCGTCATTGTCATTGCCGGGATTCTTTTCGACGGCTGGCGCCGCATGCGCGGCGGCAAGGGCAAGTTGAAATTCCGTCTGGACCGTAGCTACGCCAATGCCCAGGACGATGAAGGCAGTGCCGAGGTGCTCGGCCCTTCTCGTGTGCTGGATACGCATAAAGAGCCCGAGCTGGACGAGACCGACCTGCCATCGCTGAGTGCGCCGGCGCGTGAGCGCGAGCGTGAACGTGAAGCCAAGCCGGCCAAGCAGCCCAAGCGCGGCAAGCGCAACAACAGCGAGCCGCAGCAGGGCGACCTCAACCTCGCCGCCGAGCGCGAGCCCGACCTGTTCGCCGAAAGCGACGATGAGGTGGTTGTCGACAACAGCAGCCGCAACAGCACCGCAGCCAGCAGCGCCAGCGCCCCGGCCCGGGAGCTGCCGCCGATGGAAGAAGTGCTGGTGATCAGCGTGATCTCCCGCGATGAAGGCGGCTTCAAGGGCCCGGCCCTGTTGCAGAACATCCTGGAAAGCGGCCTGCGCTTCGGCGAGATGGACATCTTCCATCGCCACGAAAGCATGGCTGGCCACGGCGAGGTGCTGTTCTCCATGGCCAACGCGGTCAAGCCCGGCGTGTTCGATCTGGACGACATCGACCACTTCAGCACCCGTGCCGTGAGCTTCTTCCTTGGCTTGCCTGGCCCGCGCCACCCCAAGCAGGCTTTCGACGTGATGGTCGCCGCCGCGCGCAAGCTGTCCCACGAGCTCAACGGCGAGCTCAAGGACGACCAGCGCAGCGTGCTCACCGCCCAGACCATCGAGCACTACCGCCAGCGTATCGTCGAGTTCGAGCGCCGGGCGCTGACGCAGAAACGCTGATCCACACCAGCGGTCGGATCCCGCCTCGGTCCGCACCGCGATGATTCAAGCAAAAGAGCAGCCTGGGGCTGCTCTTTTACTTTGCACGAGAAGATGAAAAATGAACGCCGAATCCCGAATCCATGAACTGCGCGCCGAGCTCGACCAGCACAACTATCGTTACTACGTGCTCGACGAGCCTAGCGTGCCTGACTCCGATTACGACCGGCTGTTCAACGAACTCAAGGCGCTGGAGGCCGAGCACCCGCACTTGGTGACCCCCGACTCGCCCACCCAGCGGGTGGGCGGCTCGGCCCTGGCGGCATTCGGCCAGGTGCGCCACGAAGTACCCATGCTCAGCATGAGCAACGCCTTCGATGAGGATGACCTGCGCGATTTCGACCGTCGCGTGGTCGAGCGTCTGGACCTGCCCGCTAACGACCTTTTTGCTGATCACGCCATCGTCGACTACAGCTGCGAGCCCAAGCTCGACGGCCTGGCGGTCAGTCTGCTGTACCGCGACGGCCAGTTGGTGCAGGGTGCCACCCGCGGCGACGGCACCACCGGCGAAGACATCAGCGCCAACGTGCGTACCGTGCGCAACATCCCGCTCAAGCTGCGGGGCGAGGGCTGGCCGGCAGTGCTGGAGGTACGTGGCGAGGTATACATGAGCAAGGCCAGCTTCGAACGGCTCAACGCCGACCAGGCCGAAGCAGGTGGCAAGACCTTCGCCAACCCGCGTAACGCCGCCGCTGGCAGCCTGCGCCAGCTGGACTCGAAGATCACCGCCAGTCGCCGGCTTGAGTTCTGCTGTTATGGCATCGGCCAGGTGTCGGAGCTTTTTGGTGACAGCCATATCGGCATCCTCAAGAAGCTCAGGGCCTGGGGCATACCCATCAGTCGCGAACTCCGGCACGCGGCAGGCATCGAAGAGTGCCTGGCCTATTACCGGGATATCGGCGCACGGCGCAATAACCTGCCCTACGAGATCGACGGGGTGGTCTTCAAGGTCAACAGCCTCGCCTCGCAACGAGAGCTGGGTTTCCGCGCCCGTGAACCGCGCTGGGCGATCGCCCACAAGTTCCCGGCCATGGAAGAACTCACCGAGGTGCTCGACGTCGAGTTCCAGGTCGGCCGTACCGGCGCGGTAACGCCCGTGGCGCGGCTGAAACCGGTCAAGGTGGCCGGGGTCACCGTGTCCAATGCCACCCTGCACAACATGGACGAAGTCGCCCGTCTTGGCCTGTGCATCGGCGACACGGTCATTATCCGCCGTGCCGGCGACGTGATTCCGCAGGTGATGCAGGTGGTGACCGAGCGTCGCCCGGCCGATGCCCGGCCGGTGCGGGTGCCCAGCGCCTGCCCGGTGTGCGGCTCGCAGGTCGAGCGCACGCAGCTGGTCAAGCGCAGCAAGGGCAAGGCGACCACCAGCGAGGGCGCGGTGTACCGCTGCGTCGGCCGTTTGAGCTGCGCAGCCCAGCTCAAGCAAGCGATCATCCACTATGTGTCGCGCCGGGCCATGGACATCGACGGCCTGGGCGAGAAAAGCGTCGAGCAACTGGTCGACGAAGGCCTGATCCGCTCGCCGGCTGACCTGTACAAACTTGAGTTTGAGCAAGTGGTCGCGCTGGAAGGCTTCGCCGAGGTGTCCAGCCGCAAATTGCTCGAAGCCATCGAGGCGAGCAAGCGTCCACCCCTGGCGCGCTTCATCTTTGCCCTGGGCATCCCCGATGTCGGCGAGGAGACCGCCAAGGTGCTGGCCCGCTCGCTGGGCAGCCTGGCGCGGGTACAGGTGGCGCTGCCCCAGGTGCTCACCTACCTGCCGGACATTGGCCTGGAAGTGGCCCACGAGATTCACAACTTCTTCGAGGCCGAGCACAACCGCGAAGTGATCGCGCAATTGCTCGCCAGTGGCATGCAGCTGCAGGACGAGGGTGAGCTCGCCGCCGAGTTCGCCGCCTGCACCACCCTGGCCGGGATGCTGGCCAAGCTCGACATCCCTTCGGTCGGCCCGACCGGTGCCGAGAAGCTGGTGGACAAGCTGGGCACGCTGGACAAGATTATCGCCGCCGATGGCATCGACTTGCGTCAGGCGTTGAATACCAAGCAGGCCGAGGGTGTGCGCGAGTTCTTCAAGGACGAGGCCAACCAGCAGCTGGCTCGGGCCATCGAAGCCCAGTTGCTCGAATTCGGCATGCACTGGTCCTGCGAGAAGAAAACCGCCGAGGGCCTGCCCCTGGCCGGCCAGACCTGGGTGCTTACCGGTACGCTGGAGCGCATGAGCCGGGATGTCGCCAAGGAGAAGCTGGAAAGCCTGGGGGCGAAAGTGTCGGGCTCGGTCTCCGGCAAGACCCACTGCGTGGTCGCCGGCCCCGGTGCTGGCTCCAAGCTGGCCAAGGCCGGTGAGCTGGGAGTCAAGGTGCTGGACGAGGAGCAGTTCGTAGCCTTCATGGCCGGGCAGGGCATTGACCTCTAGCATTGATGGCCAGGCACTCGTGGGAGCGGGCTTGCCCCGCGATGAGGCCATCACAAGTCCTTGAGAAATGATGGTTTTTTCTCAAGCAAAGGTTGTAACTTCAGCGCAGAACGGTACAATGGCGCGGCTCGTCGCTTGGCGAGCCGTCGTGGTGGCCCCATCGGTCCCCCCGCATTGATTACCCGTTAACCTGGTCAGGCCCGGAAGGGAGCAGCCATAGCGGGAACATCGAGTGCCGGGGTGTGGCTGGTGGGGCCGCCTCCATT
>NZ_VZZR01000069.1:0-13284 GCF_009650555.1 Pseudomonas sp. EMN2 | reverse complement strand
ACTTTGGCCAAGACCAAAGTAACCCGCCGTAAGGGCGGAAAGGTGACTATGCGTCGACATCGCAAATGAATGCGCATAAACCTATCAAAACAAAAATGCTTTTACTGAATAAAATCTAGAAAGGAAACAGCAGTCCTACAACAACTTAAACAGCCACTACCGGTATATCCCCGCTACCACTCCCCTTCCCGTCCCGCCGCTCCCCCATCCACTCATTAACCTGCTGCCCAAACGCCGCCGGCGCCTTGCGCCCAAAGCGCCGCGCCAGGTCCAGGATCGTCTGCTGCGCCAGCGCCTCCTCCATGCGCTTCTGCGCCCCCAGCATCACCGCATTGATCGCACAGGTCCCCTCGACCGCCCAAGCCGGTGCCGAGCCTTCGAACACCGCGCAACGCTCACGAATCTCGCGGCAGTCGAAAATCTTCTTGTGCCCATCGATGGCCGTGACGATATCCAGCACCGTTATTTCATCCGAAGGCCGCGCCAGGCGGAAACCACCCCGTACACCCTCGGTAGCCGCAACCAACCCGGCCCGAGCCAGCTTGGTAAACACCTTCGCCAGGTACTCCTGCGGTACACCCTGCAACTCGGCCAGGTCACGCACGCTGGACTCGCGGCTGTCGCCACGCTCGTCGACCAGGAACAACAGGCAATGGATACCGTACTCGACGCCGGCACTGTAGAGCGACATGTCAATCTCCGACTGAATTTGTCGCAAATACTACGCCC
Source organism: Pseudomonas sp. EMN2 (assembly GCF_009650555.1). Classification (NCBI taxonomy): domain Bacteria; kingdom Pseudomonadati; phylum Pseudomonadota; class Gammaproteobacteria; order Pseudomonadales; family Pseudomonadaceae; genus Pseudomonas; species Pseudomonas sp. EMN2. The sequence goes on along the minus strand of NZ_VZZR01000069.1, from coordinate 12,555 downwards.
ATAAAAGGTAACTGGCAAAGCTTCAGCTCGCCGCCCGTCGCCAACCTATCAGCACAAAAAACCCCTGCGATCCAGCAAAACCGCAGGCTCTGAGCGCCCTTGCCAAAACCTCGGCGGCGATGGGCTAAAAAAAATACTTGCCGAGACAAACTACGATCAATACAGTCGCAGTTACTCGGGAGGCAGCCAACGCACCACCGAAGCCCTTTCCCCCACCTCGCGGAGCACTCACATGACCCCACATATCCTGATCATCGGTGCCGGCTTTGCCGGTGTATGGAGCGCCCTGAGCGCCGCTCGCCTGCTCGACCAGGCCCAGGCCGGCGACGTGCGCATCAGCGTGCTGGCCCCGCAGCCGGAGCTGCGCATCCGCCCACGCTTCTACGAAGCCGATGCCCACACCTTGCAGGCCCCGCTGAGCGAATTGTTCGATGTGGTTGGCGTGCAGTTCATCCACGGCAACGCCGAAAGCATCGACAGCGCCGCGCGCCAGGTCGGCTACATCGACGCCAACGGCCAGCACCAGCAACTGGGCTACGACCGCCTGGTCCTCGCCGCCGGTAGCCAGGTCGCTCGCCCCGCCGTGCCGGGCCTGGCCGAGCACAGCTTCGATGTCGACCAGATGGAGTCGGCTGTACGCCTGGAGAAACACCTGATCGGTCTGGCCAAGCTGCCCGCCTCGCCGGCACGCAACACCGTGGTGGTGTGCGGCGGCGGCTTCACCGGCATCGAGACCGCCACCGAAATGACGCCTCGCCTGCGTGCCATCCTCGGTGAAGGCAATGTCCGCGTGGTGCTGGTGGACCGTGCCGACAGCATCGGTGCTGCACTTGGCGCCGGCATCACCCCGGCCATCATCGCCGCCTCGGAACACGCCGGTGTCGAGTGGCTGACCGGTGCTTCGGTAGTGGCCGTGGAGGCAGGCGGCGTGACCCTCGACAACGGCCAACACATCGCCAGCAACACCGTGATCTGGACGGCTGGGGTCAAGGCCAGCCCGCTGACCGCGCAAGTCACAGGCGAGCGCGACGCCCTGGGCCGGCTGCGGGTCGACCCGCACCTTAAAGTGGTCGGCCAGGAGCATATCTACGCCACCGGCGACGTCGCCTGGGCCGCCGTGGACGACATCGGCAACCACGCGCTGATGACCTGCCAGCACGCCATCCCCATGGGCCGCCATTCGGGCAACAACGCCATGGCCGACCTGTTGGGCCTGGCGCCAGTGGTATATCGCCAGCCGAAGTACGTCACTTGCCTGGACCTGGGCGAATGGGGCGCGGCCTACAGCGAGGGCTGGGAGCGCGAACTGGTGCTGCAAGGCCAGGAAGGCAAGAACCTCAAACGCCAGATCAACACCGTATGGATCTACCCACCGGCAGCCGACCGTGAACAGGCGCTGGCGGCCGCGGACCCGGCGATTGCCATCGTATAAGGGAACTAAAACTGACTGATCCGTCAGATAATGACGGATCAGCCTGTACGTGCTGTTACATTGAATGACTGGTCAATAATAATGGCCATATGGCATCATTGGCGCCAAAAAAACATCGAGAAGGTGAGGAACACACTCAATCCGCAGCGCATCGAGAGCCTGGCGCCCCGCCATCACGGCCCTCAAACCATGCTCTTGACGCCTGCACGCCAACGTCAAGGAGCATGCCATGCAGTTACGGAATATGAAGATCGGCAAACGCGCCGCCAGCGTGTTCGCGCTTTTAGGTGCACTGGTTCTGGCAATGGGCCTGCTTTCTCTCTACGAAACCCGGCAGATGGACAGCGCCACCGACGAAATTCGCATCACCTGGATCCCCGCCATCGTTGCCCTCAACGACATAAGCAGCAACCTCGGTCGCGTCCGTGCGGTAACCCTGCGCACCGCTCTGGATGACGACAGCAACGAGCGAGGCCGCAACACTGCCTTGCTGCAGACCGTCAACGGTCAGCTGCAAGCCGCCCTCAAAGCCTACGAAGACACCATCATCGCCGCCGATGACCGTGCCCTGTTCAATGCCTTCAACGCTGCCTACCAGCAGTACTACGGCCTGCAGCAGGAAGTCGTGCAGGACATCAACGCCGGCCGCGCGGCCGATGCCAAGCGCAAGATCAGCGGCCCGCTCACCCAGCATGCCGACAGCATGATGAAAGCCATGGCGGCCCTTATCGCCTACAACGGCAAGGGCGCCGATGATGCTTCGCAGCGCAGCAGCGACGTGGCCGACGAGGCCTTCACCGTGATCGTCAGCTCACTGCTGGTCATCATCATCGCCCTCATCGCCATCGCCACCCTGCTTACCCGCAGCATCGTCGTCCCACTGGCCGACGCCGTAGCCGTGGCCGAGCGTGTGGCCACCGGCGACCTTACCCGCGACATCCAGGTCAGCGGCCGCGACGAGCCGGCACTGCTGCTGCGCGCCCTGAGCCAGATGCAACAGAGCCTGCGCGATACCCTGCGCAAGATCGCCGCCTCCTCCGACCAACTGGCCTCGGCCTCCGAAGAACTGCACACGGTCACCGAAGACACCAGCCGCGGCCTGCACCAGCAGAGCGCCGAGATCGACCAGGCCGCCACGGCCGTCAACCAGATGACCGCTGCGGTCGAGGAAGTGGCCAACAACGCGGTGAGCACCGCCGATGCCTCCAAGGGTGCCGACCAGACCACCCGCGACGGCCGCGACCAGGTCAACCAGGCCTTGAGCTCGATCCAGCACCTGGTCGACGACGTCACCGGCACCTCCCAGGAAATCGAACAACTGGCCAGCAGCGCCAACGAAATCAGCCGGGTACTGGACGTGATCGGCTCGATTGCCGGGCAGACCAACCTCCTGGCGCTCAACGCGGCCATCGAGGCAGCCCGCGCCGGCGAGGCCGGGCGCGGCTTTGCAGTGGTCGCCGACGAAGTACGGGCACTGGCCCACCGCACGCAGCAGTCCACCGCTGAGATCGAGCAGATGATTGGAGGGATTCAGGACGGCACCGGGCGTGCGGTCAGCGCCATGCACAGCAGCCAGGGCCGCGCCAACGGTACGCTGGAAGTGGCGCAGTCGGCCGGCCAGGCGCTGGAATTGATCGCCGCGGCCATCGCCTCGATCAACCAGCGCAACCTGGTGATCGCCAGTGCATCGGAGCAACAGGCGCAGGTGGCACGGGAAGTGGACCGTAACCTGGTGAACATTCGCGACCTGGCGATGCAGACCTCGGCCGGTGCCAACCAGACCAGCGCGGCTGCGCAAGACCTGTCGCGCCTGGCAGTGGAATTGAACGCCATGGTGGCGCAGTTCAAGGTTTGATCCGAGGGCTTTGCACGGCATGAAAACATCGCGGGGCAAGCCCGCTCCCACGCTAACTCTGTGGGAGCGGGCTTGCCCCGCGATGTATCTGCGCGATGAATCAGTCGTTCGCGCCAACCACCCTGCCCGCCTTCACCGGCTGCCCACGGCTGGCCAAGCAGTAATACAGCGGCACGGTCACGATCAAGCCGAACAGCCACGACAGGTCTGCCCCTTCGACGATGTTCGAGTAAGGCCCGACATACAGCGACGTGTTGGCGAACGGCAGCTGCACCAGGATGCCGCAGGCGTAGGCGATGATCGCGTGGTGGTTGAAGCGGCCATAGATGCCGCCGTCGGCGCTGAAGATCGAGGCGATGTCGTACTCGCCCTTCTTGATCAGGTAGAAGTCCACCAGGTTGATCGACGCCCACGGCACCAGCACCAGCAGCAGTGCCAGGATCAGGCCTATGAACTCACCGATGAAGTCGGCCGAGGCGTTCAGCGCGACCATGCCGCAAGCCACCAGGATCACCGTCGCCAGCACCACGCGCACCTTGATGCTCGGCGTCCACTGGGCGGCGAAGGTCTGGATCGCGGTGACGATCGACAGCACCGCGCCATACAGGTTGAGGGCGTTGTGGCTGATGATGTTGAGCAGGAACAGCACCATCAGGATCGGCCCCAGCCAGCCGGTGGCCTGCTTGACCGCCGCCATGGCGTCGGTACCTTCCGGTACGCACAGCACCGCCACCGCACCGAAGCTGAAGCACAGGATGGTACCCAGGGTGGCGCCGAAGTAGGTGGCCCAGAACGGCTTGGCAATGCCGATCTCACGCGGCAGGTAACGCGAGTAGTCGGAGGTGTATGGAGAGAAGCTGATCTGCCAGATGGTGCCCAGCGACACCGTGGCGATGAAGCCCGACAGGTTGAACGCGCCACGGCTGAAGAAGTCGGCCGGCAGGTCCTGGGCGAACATCATGATGAAGCCGGCCAGCAGCGCCGAACCCATCACCCAGGTACCGATGCGGTTGAGGATGTGGATGAAGCGGTAGCCGATCACGCCGATGGCGGTGGCGCTCAGGGCACCGATGACGATGGCGCTGGGCATCGGCACGCTGGGGGCGATGCCGTGGATCGACTTGCCCGCCAGGACGATGTTGGAAATGAAGAAGCCGACGTAGATCAGCGCGGTGAAGAACACGATCAGCAGCGCGCCGTAGCGGCCGAACTGGCCACGGCTCTGCACCATCTGCGGAATGCCCAGCTGCGGTCCCTGCGCAGAGGCCAGGGCAAGTACCACACCGCCCAGCAGATGGCCCAGCGCGATGGCGATCAGGCCCCACAACAGGTTCAGGTGGAACACCTGCACCACCATGGCCCCGGTGACGATGGGCAGTGGTGCAATGTTGGTGCTGAACCACAGGGTGAACAGGTCGCGCGCCTTCCCATGGCGCTCGGCAGGTGGGACGTAATCGACCGTGTGATTTTCGACAAACTGGTGTTGCGACGACGGTTGGGACATAGGTTTTCAGCTCGAAAGGTCGTTTTTTATCTTTGTATGGAAACCGCTCAAGGCGGCCTCTCAGCTGCGGACCATATTATGGTATTCCAAACTTTTGACAACACTGCTCCGCGCTTTTTCAGCGCATCTGATCTGCCTGGCGCCCCGCCTTGGCGCAGCTAATTCACTGCAAAACCCAATGAATACGGGGCCTTGACCGTTCATCGCGATATCCGTGCACCAGAAAATTCCGCTTGCAAAATAGGTATTACGGTATACCATCAGACACATCAACGATAAAAACCGCGGACCACCGCAGCCCCTTCCGAGGTACACAAGATGATCGACGCAACTGTCTACAAGAACGTCCTGGGCTCCTTCCCGTCCGGCGTTACCGTCATCACCACCCTGGACGACGACGGCTCGATCGTCGGCCTCACCGCCAGCGCCTTCTCTTCGCTGTCGATGGACCCGCCACTGGTGCTGTTCTGCCCCAACTACAGCTCCGACTCCTACCCTGTATTGATGAAGAACAAGCGCTTCGCCATTCACCTGTTGTCCGGTGAGCAGCAAGCCGAGGCCTATGCCTTCGCGAAAAAGGGCAAGGACAAGGCCAACGGCATCGAGTGGACCCTGAGCGACCTCGGCAACCCGATCCTGGCCGGCGCCACCGCCGTCATCGAATGCGAACTGTGGCGCGAATACGAAGGTGGCGACCACGCCATCATGGTCGGCAAGGTGCACAACCTGATCGTGCCGCAAGAGGCACCACGGCCGATGATCTACTGCCGCGGCAAGATGGCCAGCCTGCCGGCCTTCGCCTGATGCAACCCATCTGAAACCCTGCCCCGGCAGGCAACAACAAGACAACAAGCTCCGAGGAAAGCCCCATGAAATTTTCGTTGTTCGTGCACATGGAACGTTGGGATGAACAGGTCAGCCACCGCCAGCTGTTCGAAGACCTGACCGAACTGACCTTGATGGCCGAAGACGGCGGTTTCAGCACCGTGTGGATCGGCGAACACCACGCCATGGAATACACCATCTCGCCGAGCCCGATGCCGCTGCTGGCCTACCTCGCCGCACGCACCGAGAAGATCCGCCTGGGCGCCGGCACCATCATCGCGCCGTTCTGGAACCCGATCCGCGTGGCCGGCGAATGCGCCCTGCTCGATGTGATCAGCAACGGTCGCATGGAAGTGGGCCTGGCCCGCGGTGCCTACCAGTTCGAATTCGACCGCATGGCCAACGGCATGCCGGCCACCGACGGTGGCAAGGCCCTGCGCGAAATGGTGCCGGTGGTGCGCAAACTGTGGGAAGGCGACTACGCCCATGACGGCGAAGTCTACAAGTTCCCCACCTCCACCAGCGTGCCCAAGCCGTTCAACGCCACGCCGCCGATGTGGATCGCCGCCCGCGACCCCGACTCGCACAACTTCGCCGTGGCCAATGGCTGCAATGTCATGGTCACCCCACTGATGAAGGGCGACGAAGAAGTGCTGGACCTGAAGAACAAGTTCCAGGCCGCCCTGGACAACAACCCGGATGTGCCGCGCCCACAACTGATGGTACTGCGCCACACCCACGTGCACAGCCCGGCGGAGCCTGAAGGCTGGAAAGTCGGCGCCCAGGCCATCTCGCGCTTCTACCGCACCTTCGACGCCTGGTTCGGCAACAAGACCACCCCGGTCAATGGCTTCCTTGCGCCTAGCCCAGAATCGAAGTTCGCCGAAGTGCCAGCGTTCGAGCTGGACAACATCCGCAAGAACACCATGATCGGCACCCCCGAAGAGATCATTGCGCGCATCAAGTACTACCAGGAACTCGGTGTCGACGAGTTCAGCTTCTGGTGCGACAACAGCCTGCCCCATGCCGAGAAGAAAAAGTCGCTGGAGCTATTCATCAAGGAAGTGGTGCCGGCCTTCGCCTGAATTCCCTTTGCCTGAAATCTTGCGGGAACCAGCCCGCTCCCGTGGGCCCCTGTGGCCCGCGTGAGCGGGCTTTTTTTAGGCCCTATCGCGGGGCAAGCCCGCTCCCACGCAGTACCCCCGTGGGAGCGGGCTTGCCCCGCGATAGGCCAGTACAGACAGCAGAGATTTCAGGGCATCAAGCGACCTTTCGTCCCCCGGCGAAACAAATTTTCGGTCACCTCTTGCACATCAAATATTATGGTATACCATCAGACAACAAGAGCTGATAACCCTAACCAGGAGCCCCCCATGAGTTTCGAAATCCGCAAGATCGTCACCTACTCCGAAGAAACCCGCATCGAAGGCGGCAAGGCCACCGACAAGCCGGTGACCATGGTCGGCCTGGCCGTGGTGATCAAGAACCCATGGGCCGGTCGCGGTTTCGTTGAAGACTTGAAGCCGGAAATCCGCGCCAACTGCTCCGAACTGGGCGCACTGATGGTCGAGCGCCTGACCGCCGCCATCGGCGGTGCCGACAAGATCGAGGCCTACGGCAAAGCCGCCGTGGTCGGCGCCGACGGCGAGATCGAGCACGCCTCGGCAGTGATCCACACCCTGCGCTTTGGTAACCACTACCGCGAAGCCGTGCAGGCCAAGAGCTACCTGAGCTTCACCAACAAGCGCGGTGGCCCGGGCACTTCGATCCAGATCCCGATGATGCAGAAGGACGACGAAGGCCTGCGCTCGCACTACATCACCCTGGAAATGCAGATCGAAGACGCCCCGCGCGCCGACGAGATCGTCGTGGTGCTGGGCGCCGCCGACGGTGGTCGCCTGCACCCGCGCATCGGTAACCGCTACATCGACCTGGAAGAACTGGCTGCCGAAAAAGCCAACGCTCAATAACAACAACCAAGACGGGCCTGGGCGTGGCGAGCATACCCGCCGCGCCCGACCTTCAAGGAGCGCCCTCCATGATTCAGCCTGTCGCTGAACGTACACCGACCGGGACCAGTTACCTGGACCTGGGCCAGGGCCAGCCCGTGGTACTGATCCACGGCGTGGGCCTGAACAAGGAAATGTGGGGCGGGCAGATCGTCGGCCTGGCCAACGACTACCGCGTCATCACCTACGACATGCTCGGCCATGGCCAGAGCCGTGTGCCCGCCGCCGACACGCCGCTCGAAGGCTACGCCGAACAGCTCGCCGAATTGCTCGACCACCTGCAGATCGCCCAGGCCACCGTGATCGGTTTTTCCATGGGTGGCCTGGTGGCCCGCGCCTTTGCGCTCGATTACCCGCAACGCCTGGCCGCGCTGGTGGTACTCAACAGCGTGTTCAACCGCAGCCCCGAGCAGAGCGCCGGGGTGATCGCCCGTGCCGCGCAAGCCCTTGAACAGGGCCCCGACGCTAACGTCGACGCAGCCCTGGACCGCTGGTTCAGCCGCGAATACAAGGCGGCCAACCCAGCCCAGGTCGCCGCCATCCGCCAAGTGCTGGCCAGCAACGACCCGCAGGGCTACCACACCACCTATTCGCTGTTCGCCACCCAGGACATGTACCGCGAAGGCGACCTGGGCAGCATCCAGGTGCCTACGCTGATCGCCACCGGCGAACTCGACAGCGGCTCCACCCCGGCCATGACCCGCCAGCTCGCCGCGCGTATCCCCGGCGCGCAGAGCGTGGTCCTCGCCGAGCAACGGCATATGATGCCGGTGGAAGCGCCGCGCGAAGTCAACAAGATGCTGCTGGACTTCCTCAAGCAAGCCCGCACCCTCACCGAATCCGCCAAGGGGATTGTTGCATGACCCTCGTTCGTTTCCAGATGTGCATCGACGGCCAGTGGCTCGATGCCCAGAGCGGCAAGACCTTCGACAGCCTCGACCCGGCCACCGCTCAGGCCTGGGCGCAACTGCCAGACGCCGCCGAAGCCGACGTCGAGCTGGCCGTGCAGGCTGCCCAGCGCGCTTTCGACAGCAAAGCCTGGCGCGGCCTCACCGCCACCGCCCGGGGCAAACTGCTGCGCCGCCTGGGCGACCTGATCGCCGAGAACAAGGAACACCTGGCCCAGCTCGAGAGCCGTGACAACGGCAAGCTGATCCGCGAAACCCGCGGCCAGGTCGGCTACCTGCCGGAGTTCTTCCACTACACCGCGGGCCTGGCCGACAAGCTAGAAGGCGGCACCCTGCCGCTGGACAAGCCGGACCTGTTCGCCTACACCGTGCACGAGCCAATCGGCGTGGTCGCCGGGATCATCCCCTGGAACAGCCCGCTGTACCTGACCGCGATCAAGCTCGCCCCGGCCCTGGCCGCCGGCAACACCATCGTGCTCAAGCCCTCCGAGCACGCCTCGGCGACCATCCTCGAGCTGGCCCGCCTGGCCCTCGAAGCCGGCTTCCCGGCTGGCGTGGTCAACGTGGTCACCGGCTACGGCCCAAGCACCGGTGCGGCGCTCACCCGCCACCCGCTGGTGCGCAAGATCGCCTTCACCGGCGGCGCCGCCACCGCCCGCCATGTGGTGCGCAGCAGCGCCGAGAACTTCGCCAAGCTGTCGCTGGAGCTGGGCGGCAAGTCGCCGAACATCATCTTCGCCGACGCCGATCTGGACAGTGCCATCAACGGCGCCGTGGCCGGCATCTATGCCGCCTCCGGGCAAAGCTGCGTGGCCGGTTCGCGCCTGCTGGTGCAGGACGAGATCTTCGACGAATTCGTCGAACGCCTGATCGCCCGCGCCCAAAGCATCCGCATCGGCAACCCGCAGGACGAACGCAGCGAAATGGGCCCCATCGCCACCTCCCAGCAACTGGCCGTGATCGAGGGCCTGGTGGCCGCGGCCAAGGCCGAAGGCGCCACCTTGCGCATGGGTGGCAAGCGTGCCGAGGTCGAAGGTGACGGCTGGTTCTACGAGCCGACCCTGTTCGAGTGCGACAGCAACTCGATGACCATCATGCAGGAGGAAGTGTTCGGCCCGGTCGCGGCGGTGATCCGCTTCAAGACCGAAGAACAGGCCCTGGCGATGGCCAACGACTCGCAGTTCGGCCTCGCCGCCGGCATCTGGACCCGCGACCTGGGCCGCGCCCACCGCCTGGCCCGCGACGTGCGTTCGGGGATCATCTGGGTCAACACCTACCGCGCGGTTTCGGCCATGGCCCCCATCGGCGGTTTCAAGAACAGCGGCTATGGCCGTGAGAGCGGCATCGATTCGGTGCTCGCCTATACCGAGCTGAAGACGGTGTGGATCAACCTCTCCACCGCGCCCATGCCCGACCCGTTCGTGATGCGTTAAGAGGAACACGAGATGATCGAACCCGGCATCTACAAAGACGTGATGGGCTCGTTCCCGTCCGGTGTCACCGTGGTCACCACCCTGGACGCCGACGGCGCCATCGTCGGCATCACCGCCAGCGCGTTCAGCGCGCTGTCGATCGACCCGGCGCTGGTGCTGTTCTGCCCCAACTACGCCTCGGACACCTACCCGATCCTGCGCGACAGCAAGCAGTTCGCCATCCACCTGCTGTCCGCCGACCAGACCGCCGAGGCCTATGCCTTCGCCGGCAAGGGCAAGGACAAGGCCAAGGGCATCGACTGGCAGTTGAGTGAACTGGGCAACCCGTTGCTGACCAAGGCCACGGCGATCATCGAGTGCGAACTGTGGCGCGAGTATGACGGTGGCGACCACGCGATCATCGTCGGTGCGGTGAAGAACCTGGTGCTGCCTGCCGACCCGGTTACCCCGATGGTCTACCACAAGGGCAAGCTCGGCGCGCTGCCGCCGCTGGGCTGATTATCGGCGTCGGGCTTTTCGCGGGTAAACCCGCTCCCACAGGTACCGCACACATCCTGTGGGAGCGGGTTTACCCGCGAAGAAGGCAACCCCGACCTTGCAGTTTTCCGGGGGCCGCGCATACCCCCTCACCTTCGGTTGCGGCCCCCATTTTTATTCAACGTTCAAGGACCTCGGCAGATGAGCAACGAAAAGTACGAGCAAGGCCTCAAGATCCGCACCCAGGTACTCGGCGAGGACTACGTCAACCGCTCGATCCAGAACGCCGACGAGTTCACCAAGCCGCTCCAGGAGCTGGTTACCGAGTACTGCTGGGGCCACGTCTGGGGCCGCGATGGCTTGTCGCTCAAAGAGCGCAGCATGATAAACTTGGCCATGATTTCCGCGCTCAACCGGCCCCACGAGCTCAAGCTGCACATCCGCGGCGCCTTGCGCAATGGCCTGAGCCGCGAACAGATTCGCGAGATCCTGCTCCAAGTCGGCATTTATTGCGGCGTACCTGCGGCGGTGGACAGTTTCCGCCTGGCCCGCGAGGCCTTCGCCGAAGCCGATGCAGAGTCAACCCGTTAACAACGGGCTGTTTCGAACCACTGCAAGGAGCGCCACGGTTCGTGGCCCTTCGCGATGTTGGCGCAACAGCCTCATAAAAGAGCGCCCCTGATGAAACGCCAGCCACTCGACGACAGCTTCAAGGTCAACCGCAACCCCGTTACCCTGCGTGAAATCGTGCTGGACAAACTGCGCAGCGCGATCATGAACTTCCACCTGCTGCCGGGCGATCGCCTGGTCGAGCGCGACCTCTGCGATCGCCTCGGCGTCAGCCGCACTTCGGTCCGCGAAGCCCTGCGCCACCTCGAATCCGAAGGCCTGGTGGAGTTCGCCGACGCCAAGGGCCCGCGCGTGGCCATCATCACCCTGGAAGACGCCCGCGACATCTACGAGCTGCGTTGCGTGCTCGAAGGCCTGATCGTCCAGTTGTTCACCCTCAACGCCAAGACCAAGGACATCCGCGCCCTGGAGCGCGCTCTGGAAGTCAACCGCGAAGCGCTGGAAGACGGCGAGCTGCAGCAGGTGCTCGACTCGGTGCAAGGCTTCTACGACGTGCTGCTCGAGGGCTCGGGCAACCAGGTGGCCGCCCAGCAACTGCGCCAGTTGCAGGCGCGCATCAGCTACCTGCGCGCCACTTCGGTGTCGCAAGAGAACCGCCGCAGCGCCAGCAACCGTGAAATGGAAAAGATCGTCGAGGCGATCAAGAGCGGCGACCCGCAAGTCGCCCACCAGGCCTCGGTCGACCACGTACGCGCTGCTGCGAAGGTGGCACTGGACTACCTGCGCCAGAAACAGGACGACAACGCCAAGGTCCGCGAAATCGTCGCTCCCCTGCCCCTCAAGGACCCTCGCATAGGCCGCTGACCATGCCCACCGCCCCGCGCTACTGCCCGCACTGCACCACGGAACTGGCCCGGGGCGTCCCCAACGGCGACACCCACGAACGTCTGCACTGCACCGGCTGCGGCTACGTCCACTACATCAACCCGAAGATCATTGCCGGTTGCATCATCGAACGTGATGGCAAGTACCTGTTGTGCCAGCGGGCCATTCCGCCGCGGCCGGGGACCTGGACCTTGCCGGCGGGGTTCATGGAGGCCGGCGAGACCACCGAGCAGGCGGCGTTGCGCGAGGTGTGGGAAGAGAGTGGCGTGCGGGGCGAGATCGTCTCGCCCTACTCGATTTTCAGCGTGCCGCAGATCAGCGAGGTTTACATCATCTTCCGGGCCATTGCGACCGAGGAGACTGGGGAGTATGGGCCTGAGACCCTGGCTTACAAGTTCTTCGAGCCTGACGAGATTCCGTGGGACGAGATTTACTACCCGGCGATTCGGCAGATTCTGGAGCGGTACATTCTTGAGCGGCAGGCGGGGGTGTATGGGATCTATATGGGGAATGATGATACTGGGAAGGTGCATTTCATTCGTTAAGTGGGGTTCGGGGCTTAGTGTGTTGGTTTTGATTGATGTATGCGCATTCATTTGCGATGGCGACGCATAGTCACCTTTCCGCCCTTACGGCGGCCTACTTTGGTCTTGGCCA